>JADFUZ010000127.1 GCA_015222295.1 Chloroflexota bacterium
CGTCGGCAGCGTCAGATGTGTATAAGAGACAGATACTGAAACGAGCCCTCGAAGAGCCTATGCGTTGCATTGCCACCAATAGCGGCAGAGAGGCCTCGGTAGTCGTCAACAAGGTGAAGGAGAGCGCGCCCGGTATAGGCTATGACGCACTCAAAGACGAAATGGGCGTTGACATGGTGGAGAGAGGCATCGTCGACCCTCTCAAGGTAACCAGGGCCGCTCTACAGAATGGTGCCAGCATTGCCAATATGATCCTGACCACCGAATCGCTGGTAACCGATATCCCGGAGAAGGAGAAAACGCCTTCAATGCCACCGGGAGGATATCCCGAATACTGACAAACGGGAGTAGCAGAGCATTCCAAGTCAAGAGAGAGCCGCCTTCTCAGGCGGCTCTCTCTTTTGCGCGCGCAGTCAGACTGCTTCAGACTCTAAGCAACTCCCCTGAAGGCTGTGCACTGATAGGGCCTACCACAGCCAGATTAAGCCTATCGCTGGACAGGAGCTCCCTGGCGACTTGCTCGAGATCGTCGTTAGTAACAGCATCAATCATAGAGATAACTGCATCTATGTCGAGAATCTCCCGTCTCAATAGCTCCTGGCCGCCCAACCACAAAGCAGTATTTTGACTATCCTCCAGCCGCAACTGCAGCCTGCCCTTTGACAGTTCCTTAGCCCGCGTCAGCTCATCCGGGCTGATCGCCTGCTTCAGCTTGGATAGCTCCTGCAGAATAGCCTCAACCGCGATCTCCACCTTGCTGGGATCAACTCCCGCATAGGTGACGAAAGACCCGGAACCAAGGAAGTGCTCCACATAGCTATGTATATCGTAGGCCAGTCCCCTACGTTCCCGAATCTCAGTGAATAGACGGCTGCTCATGCCACCGCCAAGCACCGTATTAAGCAAGCCGAGGACAAAACGTTGGGGATGAAAACGAGAGAACCCGCGTACGCCGAGACAAAGGTGTGCCTGCTCGCCATCCTTGAACTCAGCACGCAGTCTGGCCTCCCTCTGCCAGTCACCGCTCATGTAGTCCGTCGATACCTCGGTGACAGACCAATCGCCAAGCAGCGGCTTAATCTGACTCACCGCTTGCTCATGCTCAACATGACCAGCTATGCATACGACAGTATTGCTGGGGGCGTAACGGCGAGCCACGTAGCTCAGTATCTGCCCACGGTCAATGGAGGACACAGTCTCCTTGGTCCCAATGACTTCACGCCCCAGAGGCTGTTCCGGCCACAACAGTTCATCGATGAGCATCCCCACCCTTTGCTGTGGCAGATCCAGATTCATATTGATCTCTTCAAGGACAACGTGGCGCTCCTTCTCCATCTCTGAGGCATCAAAGCGAGAGTTGAGCAGTAGATCAGATAGCACATCCAGAGCGATGGACAAATGGGAGCTGGCCACCTTACACCAGAAGATGGTCACTTCTTTGTCCGTGCTCGCATTCAGTATACCACCGACGCCCTCGATATCCTGACTTATCTCCTTGGCCGTAGGCCGACGCTGTGTTCCCTTGAAACACAGATGTTCAACGAAATGAGATATCCCCGCCTCTTCCTGGTCCTCATAGCATGAGCCTGCGCCCACCAGCAAAGCGACACCCACAGAACGGCTGTGGGACATGGCGCTTGTGATGACTCTCAATCCATTATCGAGGACGGCCATCTGGTACATAGCTGCCAATTCTACCTTGCTTGCCGTTCCTGGTCAATGATATGATGGCGCGCCGCCTGATGCCACGCTGACCATGGGACAACGCCTACAGAACTCGGATCAGGTGACCAAGCTCAGATATGAACATATCTCGGAAGACCAAGATAGTCTGCACCATCGGTCCGACCAGCAATTCCCAGACGATGATCGAGAACCTGGCCGTGGCTGGAATGAATGTGGCCCGCCTCAATTTCTCTCACGGTAGCCACAGAGAACATGCCGCACGTATCAAAGCCGTCCGCAGCGTCTCTTCCGTCTTGGGCTTGCCCCTGGCCATTCTCCAGGACCTGCCTGGACCAAAGATCAGAACCGGTGGCCTGAGAAAGGGCAAGGTCCGATTGAAGGAGGACGACGACCTCATCCTTACCACAAGGAGTGTTCCTGGCGACGAGAACATCGTGTCAGTGAGCCTGTCCTCTCTCCCCGCTGAAGTTAGCCCTGGCGATGCCATATTTCTAAGTGATGGCTCAATCAAGCTTGAAGCGCTGAGTACGTCCGGCACGGAAGTCAGATGCAGGGTGGCCGTCGGTGGAGTGCTGACCCCGAGAAGGGGCGTCAATATACCCGGCGTGAGCCTGAGTGTGCCGTCCGTTACCGATGAAGACCTGAGGCACCTGCTGTTCGGCCTCGAGCACGAAGTGGATTTCGTCGCTCTCTCTTTTGTCAGAGCCGCCTCTGACATACTCAAGGCAAGGCAGTTCCTGCAGGCTAAGGGGGCAGACGTGGCACTCATCGCCAAGATTGAGCGACGCGAGGCCGTGGACAACATTGATGGCATCATCACCGCAGCCGATGGCCTGATGGTGGCCCGTGGTGACCTGGGAGTGGAGATGCCCCTGGAAAGAGTGCCATCCGTACAAAAGGAAATCATATCCAGGTGCAACCGCGTCGGTAAGCCGGTCATCGTCGCCACTCAGATGCTCGAATCAATGGTGCACTCCGCGTACCCCACGCGCGCTGAGGTCAGCGACGTCGCCAATGCCATCCTTGACGGTGCCGACGCGGTCATGCTCTCGGAGGAAACCGCCGCTGGCGAGTATCCAGAAGAAGCCGCCCAGATGATGGCAAAAGTCGCCGTGGAGGCTGAAACCGCACTGCCTTACCCTCGCATCCTGTCAGAAAAAATGGAGACCCTCGTGCCCCAGACCGATGACGCCATCGCCTATGCCGCCTGTCACATAGCGGAGCAACTAGGGGCAGCGGCTATAGTAGCCTCCACCAGTTCCGGGAGCACTGCTCAAAGGGTAGCCAAGTATCGACCAAAGGCACCCATCTTGGCCATTACTCCGAACGAGAGCGTCAGAAGAAGACTCGCTCTTTGCTGGGGAGTCCACCCCTACAAAGTCACCGAGTATGTCACAATAGAGGAACTGTTCGACCAGGGAGCACGGCTGGCGGGCAGTCTGGGATTGGCCCGCAGCGGTGACATCATCGTTGTGACTGGCGGCATTCCCTCGGGAGCCCCAGGAAGCACGAACATGCTCAAAGTCCAGGAGATCACTTGACGTTGCGGCATTGGCCTGCCCGGCGGCAGACTAGCCGGAAAGCACTTGCACCAGGCGTCATCAGCCTCACTGCCGCGCCACTTTCTCCCCGTATTGTGCCGCAGCTTTGACAACTAGCGCGGCACGATAGTAGGATTCCACCGCGGAGGGCGATTCTCTCTGCCTGTTGCTCGTTAGCGAAGTGACCAGAATAGCCTTCGGTCCAGTCCCGTCAAGGCGGTTGGGACGTAGTCTGGGGATAAACAATATCCCTCCCAAGAGCTGCACCTATTCCTGTGTCTACTGTCAGATCGGAAGGACCCCAAGAATGCTAGTCGAACGAGAGCCATTCTACCTGGCAGAGGAGATACTGCAAGACGTGGAAGCCAGGGTCAAGGAAGCAAGAGCTCAGGGAGAGCCGGTAGACTATCTGACCTTCGTCGCCGACGGAGAACCCAGTCTGGACATCAAGCTCGGTAAGACAATTAAGTTGCTAAGACCTCTGGATATCAAGATCGCCATCATCTCAAACGGTTCGTTGCTGTGGAAAGACGATGTACAGGAGGACCTGCAAGGGTCGGACTGGGTTTCCCTGAAGATCGATGCCACCAGCGAACATTTGTGGCGCACAATCAATAGACCACACGGGTCATTGCGCCTCGACACAATACTCGCGGGAATATCAGACTTCTCACGCGCTTTCACCGGCGAACTGACAACAGAGACCATGCTAGTTCACGGTACTAACGATGATCCGGCAGAGCTGGAGAAGGTCGCCGGCTTCATTGCCAGGCTGAAACCTGAAAGAAGCTATGTTGCGGTCCCAACGAGACCACCAGCAGAGGACTGGGTAAGACCCGCGACCGAACATGCTGTGAACACGGCATATCAGCTTTTCCGAGAACACTCCTTAAATGTCGAGTATCTCATTGGCTACGAAGGAAATGCTTTCGCCTTCACCGGGAATCTCGCAGAGGATTTGCTCAGCATCACGTCGGTTCACCCGATGAGAGAAGACGCGGTCAACGAGCTTCTGAGCAAGGCCAATGCCAGCTGGGCGGCAGTAGAAACGCTGATTAATGACGGCAAGCTGGTCGAGACTACTTTCAAAGGCAGCAGATTCTACGTCAGAAAGATGAGCGCCTGACCTTCGAGACTCCGTCCTTCTTAGCCTCGTCGCACTCTTTGTGGTATGATGGCACGCAACTTGGCAAGGTGACAGTTGTCGGGCTGCCCTCCCACTGCCAGCTTGCTACCAATCCAACCGGGCTTTGCTCGGGCGGCTTGCTTAGAGAACACAGCCAAGAGGCACTTGACTGTGTAAGGACACTATCAGTTTTCGCACTCAGGGAAAAGACGGTTGTGTTCGTACGGGGTCAACAAATGGGAAGGAACCTGATAACTGGTGGGCTCGGTCTGATAGGGATCTCACTCGCCAGACGTTTGCTGCGGGACGGTGAGGAGGTAGTGCTCTTCGACGTCGCGTCCGATTCGGAGTTTCTGAAAGACATAGCACACCGCGTGAAAGTTGTGCAGGGTGACCTCGCCAACTGGGCCCAGGTTGCCGACGCAGTCAAGAGCAACGATGTAGCCTGCATCTACCACCTGGGAGCCTTGCTGACTCCCGCCTGCGAAGCCAGTCCCCAGGCAGCCTACATGGTAAATATGAACGGCACGCTTCACGTGCTAGAGGCCGCCCGTCTGTTTGGCCTCGCCAGTGTGATATTCACCAGCAGCATTGCGACCTACGGACCCGGGGCACCCCCCGTTGTCAACGAGGACTCAGTGCAAAGACCTACTACCATGTACGGAGTGACCAAGATTGCCGCAGAGCGACTGGGGGACTACTATCACCGCAGATTCGGTGTCAATTTCCGCTGCGTCAGGTATCCTCTGGTCGTGGGCCCAGGACATACAGTCGGCATCAGCCGTTATGCCCGGGAGATGATCCAGAAGCCCGCCCTGGGACGCCCCTACCAAGCCTACGTCGACGAGTCAGTGCGTCTGCCCCTCATATACCTCAGAGACGCAGTCTGGGCCCTGGTCTGCCTCAAGCGTGCTGAGGAACAGGACTTGAAAAGGCGCGTCTATAACCTGGGAGGGTTCTATGTTACGGCGGGAGAACTGGCTGACATCGTAAGAGGCTATCTGCCCGAAGCTCAGATAGACTTTAGCCCCGATAAGACAGCTTTGAAGGTGCTGAGCGACATGTTCCGCGACATGGACGGCACGAGAGCCCGCGAGGACTGGGGCTTTCACCTTCAGTACACCGTTGATGAGTTTGTGCAAGACTTCATTAGCGAGGTCCAATCTAGCCCGTCTCTGTATGAATAAGCAGTAAAGAGGAGGTGGCAAATGCTTGTACGAAGACTTGAGGACGTTGAACCCATACCGTACGGTGACGGAGCAACCAAAAGAGTGGTGATCGGAGCCAGAGACGGCGCGCCTACCTTTGTGATGCGCGTCTTCGACTTGCGCCCAGGCAAGTCCAGCTCCAAACATAGCCA
>JADFUZ010000128.1 GCA_015222295.1 Chloroflexota bacterium
ATTCACGCGTGTCCGGCCCACAGAGGACGATCATGACTAGCGCCCGGGCCCTTCGTCGGCGCGTGCGCAGCGTCCGGGATACAGCCAAGATCTGCAAGGCAATGGAGATGATCGCCACTGCCAGGATGAGGCGAGCTCAAGAGCAGGCGATAACGGGACGGCCTTATGCTGAGAAGATAAGCCAGGTAATTGCGCACCTGGCGGCGCAACGTGAGATCGGGCAAATCCATCCCTTGCTGCAAAGACGGGAGGTAAACAACATCGCTGTAGTCCATATGAC
This sequence comes from Chloroflexota bacterium, assembly GCA_015222295.1. Classification (GTDB taxonomy): domain Bacteria; phylum Chloroflexota; class Dehalococcoidia; order GIF9; family AB-539-J10; genus JADFUZ01. The sequence continues at coordinate 281 of JADFUZ010000128.1, forward strand.
CACTGACCGGGGCCTTTGCGGTGGGCTGAATGCCAGTCTGAATCATCTTGTTGCCAGCTTCATTCTGAAGCAAACAGTGCCAGTTTCGCTGGTCACTGTGGGGGCCAAGGGACGGACGGCCATGCTTCGGCTCGGGCAAAACATCCGTGCTGAGTTCACTGGAATCAGCGATCGACCTACGCTTCTGGAAACCCTGTCAATCTCACGGGTAGTCACCGATGACTATGTCAATTGCGAAGTGGACCTGGTGTATCTTGCCTATCCTCGTTTCGTCAGTACTGTGGTGCAGCGCCCGACTATCGAGAGATTACTTCCCGTGGAGCCAACGAAACAGCTGTCGACTGAAGAAGTGGAATACCTTTATGAACCTGATCCCAGCGTCGTGCTGGGTGGACTGTTGCCAAGGTATGTCGAGATGAAGGTGTACCATGCTGTCCTCGAGCTTGTCGCCAGCGAACAATCAGCACGGATGGTAGCGATGCGTAGCGCCAGTGATAACGCCAGAGAACTCATTGGGGTATTGACCATGGCCCTGAACAAAGCCCGCCAGGAGACGATTACAAAGGAGATCTGTGATATCAGTGGAGGGACCGAGGCGTTAGCGAGGTGAGTGAGTGGCGAGCGGTAGAGTGATTCAAGTTATGGGGACAGTGGTTGACGTTGAGTTCCCCCCTGGCGAATTGCCAGCAATATACAATTGTCTGGAGATCTCTCAAGACGGGGACAAGATAGTCCTTGAAGTGCAGCACCACATCGGCGATAGCAGGGTACGTGGGGTGGCAATGACATCTACCGACGGGTTGGCCCGGGGTGCTGAAGCTATTGACACAGGAAGCTCGATGACCGTGCCTGTGGGGAGGGCGACGCTGGGCAGGTTGTGCAACGTTTTTGGCGAGCCCCTGGATGGACTTGGAGAGGTGAAGTGCGAGGAGAGGCTTCCGATTCATCGCCCACCGCCTTCTTTGGGAGAACAAGAGACCGCTCCTCAGATGTTAGAGACAGGCCTCAAGATAATTGACCTTGCTACGCCCTTCACCAGAGGGGGCAAGGTGGGAGCTTATGGCGGAGCTGGCGTGGGCAAGACCGTGATCATAATGGAACTGATTCACAATATTGCTACCGTCCATGGAGGGCTTTCAGTTTTCACTGGAATCGGGGAGAGATCGCGGGAGGGGAACGACCTGTGGTTGGGAATGAAGAGCTCTGGAGTTTTGGACAAGACTGCACTCGTTTTTGGGCAGATGAACGAGAGCCCCGGTGTTCGAGCCCGAGTAGGGTTGACCGGGGTGACTATGGCGGAGTACTTCCGTGACGTTGAAGGGCAGGACGTTCTCCTGTTTATCGACAACATCTATCGGTATATCCTGGCGAATATGGAGCTATCGGCACTGCTGGGGCGGATGCCCTCGGCAGTGGGCTACCAGCCCACGTTGGGGACGGACGTTGCCGAGCTTGAGGAGAGGATTACCTCGACCAAGAAGGGCTCAATCACGTCCTTCCAGGCCATCTATGTACCTGCCGATGATTATACTGACCCGGGGATAGTAGCTACCTACGGTCATCTTGATGCTGTCATCGCCTTGGAGCGGTCTATTGCTGAACTGGGCATCTATCCCGCGGTTGATCCTCTGGCATCAACATCGCGAATACTTGACCCTGCCGTTGTTGGCGAGGAACACTATGAGGTCGCTCGGGGAGTACAGCGAACCCTGGAGAGGTACAGGGAACTCCAGGATATAGTAGCCATCCTGGGCATGGAAGAGTTGTCCGAGGCAGACAAGCTTACGGTAAGACGGGCCCGCAGGATTCAGAGGTTTTGCTCTCAGCCATTCCACGTGGCGGAGCAGTTCACTGGTGTCGCCGGCAGATATGTACCGATCAGAGAGACCGTGCGAGGCTTCAAAGAAATCCTGGAAGGGAAGCACGATGAGCTTCCTGAGGCTGCCTTCTTTATGGTGGGCACTATCGATGAGGCTACGGAGAATGCCAGGAGGACGGGGGTGGAGTAGTTGCTACATTCAGACTGGAAGTTGTTACTGCTGAGAGAATGGTCTTCTCCGATGATGTCAATGAGGCAGTTGCCTGGGGGGTTGAGGGGCAACTGGGCATTCTACCCCATCACACGCCACTGATGACTATGCTCCAAGCCGGAGAGCTGCTGATAAGGAGGGGGGAAGAGGAGCAATACTTGGCGATAAGCGGGGGTTTCCTTGAAGTGCGGTCGGACAAGGTAGTCATCTTGGCCGACGGTTGCGAGCGTGCCGAGGAAATCGACACAGCTCGCGCTGAAGCGGCCCGGCGCCGTGCCCAAGAAACTCTGAGCACTGGACCGGCCGGGGTGCACGATGCCGCTGCTGAGGCAGCTCTTCGCCGTTCTCTGGCCAGGCTGAAGGTGGCTGGTAGAAAACGCCACAGGCCCAAGGGATGGCTATAGTCCTGGACTGCGGGTAAGGATGAGAGGAGGAGAACATGTACAGAGTATTCGCCGACAGGTTGCTGGATCTTACTGAGGGCCATGCTGAGGACATTGCCAGGCAATGGTGCAAATCTGTGAGGGCCAATCCCAGGACGTCCTCGTATCATTCCGTTCCCGAGGAGAAGTACCTTTCCCAAGCGGTTTCCTGCTACAAGAGCCTGAAGAGCATGTACTTCAGCAGAAAGCCCTATGAGGAGGCTCGGGCACACTTCACGCGGTATGCAGAAGACAACCACGACCAGGGCATTCCTCTGCATGAGGCCGTTTATGCACTGATCATGATGAGAAGGCAAATCTGGCTTTTTGCTGACTTCCAGGCACTGTACACCAGTGCCGTTGACCTGCATCAGGCAGTGGAGAGCATCAACCGGGTATTGCTCGTCTTTGACTATGCCATGTATGTTGTGGCCCAGAGATACCAGGAGATGACAGGATAGAGCCTTGTGTCTTGCTTCCTGGCTCGAAAACCGTGGGAAGACAGGTCAACCTGCGGGTGCTGCCAGGTCCTCAAGTGCCTGGCGTGGTGTTTCTTTGCCTCTCGGGCTGCGGACAGTCCAGGTCACACTATTTCTAGTCTGACTCTGATTTCCTCCTTGGCCCCTTTGACACGAAGCAAGGTGCGCATCGCTTCGGCCACTCTACCTTGCTTGCCGATAACCCGCCCCTTGTCATCGGGAGCAACCTCTAGCTTTAGCACCAGTCCTGCGTCCGTGTTCTCCTCAGTAATGCTTACCTTGTCAGGCTCCGCCACGATGGATTTCACGATGTACTCTACCAGTTCCTTCATTTCGTCTCCTTGGTGACAGCTAGCGCTAGTCTGAGGTTTGCTGTTGCTTGAATTTGTCGATGATACCTGCCTTGCGCAGCAGACTGGAAACCGTGTCTGTGGGCTGTGCTCCACAGTTGAGCCATTTCAACGTTTTTTCCTCGTTGATACTGATGGTGGCAGGATCAGTCAGGGGATTATAGTGCCCGACGACCTCGATGAAGGCTCCGTCGCGTGGAGATCTGCTGTCAGCTATTACCACCCGGTAGCTTGCTTTGTGTCTCTTTCCTACCCGGCGGAGTCTAATCTTAACCATAGAACCTGGATATTATTTCCTATATGATGCTGTTTGTCAATGAGGTTGCGCTCACTGGGTGATCTTTGGAGAGAATACGTACTGGGTTGTCGTTTTCAGTTTCTTCCTTAGCAAAGCCAGTTGTGGCTTGTACAGCAGGATCCTTCCTTGCTCACTCGCAACAGGCATACCCAGGGTTCTTGCCAGCACTTTCTCCTCTGCCGCTCCGGTGCGTACTACTGTCGCGTGAGATTGGCCGCCGCTCAATTCAATGAGCATTGGCAAGGACAATTCTTCCTTCTCTTTGGTATCCAGCATGCCAGCCAGGTACTCAATCTCCCTCCTCTTGAAGAGATGCGCGCTGCCGTCGTTGCATAGTACCTGGGGATACTCTTCCTGCAACAACTCGGCCAGCGTTTTCTGGCTCCGCGGCAGGCCACTATTCACTATCCTGAGTTC
>JADFUZ010000129.1 GCA_015222295.1 Chloroflexota bacterium
AATCACCGAGACGAAAGAAGACAATAGCCTCGCTGTGACTCTGCTTGACTCTGAGATACTGCCGTCTGAGCGGTGATACGGCCATTGACATTATTCTACTACAAGGACTACATTGATACGAAGCAGCTCACCTGTTATCATGGCTTGGCCGGATTCCACTGCATGCAAACAAAAACAATTGGCATCCACACTGACCCAGAATTCGAAGATTCCGTTGACCGGCAGCAAGTCAGACGAATAACCCGGGCTGTCCTTAAGGCCGAGAGTGTGACCCCTCCTTACGAGATAAGCCTGGTCTTCACCGATTCCGAGACAGTGCAACGGCTAAACCGCGACTTCCGAGACGAAGACAAGCCGACGGACGTGCTCGCCTTCCACATGCTGCCTGGACAGGAGACCTCTTCAGCCTTCGTCCTCCCTCCCGACGGGATAACTCACTTAGGAGAGGTCATCGTTTCCTATCCTCAAGCAGCGGAGCAAGCGCGGGAACAAGGACACTCCGTCTCTAAGGAGCTGACACTACTAATCATCCATGGCATACTTCACCTCCTGGGGTGCGACCATGAGCAACTGGAAGAGGAGAGACAGATGCGGGGGAGGGAAGAGGAGCTTCTGGCCGAATGGTTCCCGCAATAGTATAATTTCCGATACGGCGGACTGGGGGTTGCATAGAGGCAGGCTGTCCACTTCTTTCACAAGCGGTATGCCAGCTTCACCCAGTGTGAGGACACAAGCGGGGCTTAAGCTGAGGGGTCGAGAGCGCAGAATAGAATAAAGGAGGTTAAGAATGGCGAAATTCATAATGCTAACAACCCTTACCGATGAGGGCAGAAAGACCATCAAGGACAATCCGGCAAGGATCAAAGAGGTCAGCAAGGAAGTAGAGGCAATGGGAGCAAAGGTCCTGGCTCAGTACGCCGTGCTAGGTCCGTACGACTTCGTGAACATCCTGGAAGCTCCCAGTAACGAAGCCGTATCCAAAGTGGCCATAGCGTTGGGTGCCAGGGGTACTCTTCAAACGATGACAATGGCCGCACTGGACCTTGATGATTTCGTTGGCGCTCTCAAGAAGTAGCGATAGCCCCTCGGCTGCCCGCTTGTGCCACAAGGCCCCGTCTGCACAGCGCTTTGCAAAGCAGAGGAGGGTCAGTCTGAGTCAAGAGATCCGAGCTAGAGCCGGACAGATCTCGGATTTGCCCGGCATTTCTCAGAGACAACGATAGCCTTGATCTGGGAGATAACGTCGTCAATCCTGCCCTCGTGGCTTGTCAGAACATAGTCGAACAGAGCCAGGCTCCCCGTCTCTTCCTTAGCCCTCGCCAGCCTCAGGGTTAGTTCTGACGAGGACTCACTGTGTCGATGCCTGAGCCGAGCTTCCAACTCCTCCATCGACGGAGGCATTAGAAAGACAAACACCGCCTCGGACAGAATGCTCTTGATAGTGGCTGCGCCCTGAACGTCCACCTTGACTACCACGTCCATTCCCGCGGACAAGGCCTGGCTTATTTCGGCTTTAGGTACCCCGTAGCAATTGCCGTACACCCTGGCCCATTCGAGAAGCTGACCCTCGTCGATCATCCGCTGAAACTCCTCCTGGGAAAGGAAGTGGTAGTCCACTCCGTCCTTCTCCACAGCCCGGCGAGACCGCGTAGTAGCAGTCACAACGTAATGAAAGGGACAACCCAGTTTTCTCATTCTCGTAAGCACAGCATCTTTGCCCACTCCGGAAGGCCCAGAAAGAACAATGAGGAGCGGCATCGAAGCAGGCCTTCCGATGTGCACGTTTCCATTATAGCACGGGGTCGCCCGGCTTCCCCCGCCGCACGAGAAAGCTCACGCCGAATAGGAGCATCGCGCCTACGGCAAAGCCCACGAGTCCGAGGTCTTCCTTTAGAGGGATATCAAGACCGGGGATTCTGCCCAGCAACCCAATCGCGCCACCACCTACGACAGCCGCCAACGCCCCCTGCGGGGCGACCTTTAGCCTTTCCTTGTAGAACCCTGCGATTACCGGGACGACCAGACCGCAAGTGAAGACGGTATAGGCGAAGAGCAGAGACGAAATCACCCCCTTGAGCGTCATAGCCAGACCCAGTGCCACGAGCCCCAGAATGGCCATGCACATCCTCGTCACCAAGAGGGTCTTTCCCTCACCAATCAGTCGAAGCCGCTTGAGGACATCCTGGGTTAGAATAACGCTCTGGCTGAGGAGACAGGTATCCGCGGAGGACATGAGCGCAGCAACCAGTGCCACCAGGACCAGTCCGTCCAACCCGGGCGGCATGAACTGCCCTATGACCTCGGGTAAGGCTTGCTCGGCGGGTATATCAGGAACGAGAACCCGTGCACTCATGCCTATCAGGGCCACAGCAAAGGCGAAGAGGAAAACGAAGAAGCTGGTAACAAGGACTGCTCTCCGAGCCACCGTCCCATCCCTGGCACAGAAGAGCCTGGTATATATGTCCGGCCCCACTACGTAGGTGGCTCCAACCAGAATCAGAAAGGACAGAAGCGACTTCCAACTGAATCCGGCGCTCAGTGGGAAAGAGAAGTAGTCCTCGGGAAGAGAGTCCTTGAGGCCGGCTAGACCCCCTGCGAGAGAGGAGACTATTGCTAGCGCCAGCAGAATCCCCACAAGGAGAATCACTGCCTGTATGAAATCGGTGCGAATTACAGAGTACTGGCCCCCCAGAATCGCGTAGACCACGAGAACAGCCGTGAAGACCACCATCCACAGAACGGGAGAGCCAAGCCCCAGAACGGATAGGACTCGCCCCGCAGCCACGATCTGTCCCGCTACCACCCCCGTCCAGGCAACAACGATAAGAATTGAGCTTGCCAGGCCAACACGGTGGTCATATTGCCTTTCCAGGAGCTCCGGGAGGGTATAGAGCGCGGTACCTCTCACTCTCCGTGCGAAGAACCCCAGAACAAGCAGGCCAATACCCCCGGCCAGAAGCCACCAGGCGCCGGTCAAACCCAACTGAAATCCCAAGCCTGCCACACCCACGGTCGCCGAGCCGCCAACAATGGTGGCAAGAAGGGATCCTGTGATGAGAAGCGTGCTTCCTTTCCTGTCCGCAACAAAGAACCCGTCCTGGCTTTCTGCCCTTCTCCTGCTCCATACTCCCACGCCAATCACAGCCAGAAGGTAGAGAACGAGTATGACCATCATTCACAAATGAAAGCAATCGCCCGCGAGGATGTTCCTCAAAGAGTTGTCGCGGCACCTCACCACGAGCGCTCCATTGGCATCGATGTCAACGGCTTTCCCTTCTATCTCCTCACCGAAGGCTGCTATCCTCACATTCCTGTTCAAAGTCGCCGAGAGCTTCCTCCATTCGTCAAGTAGGTCAACTCGGGTTAATAGACGTTGCTGTTCGCTTATCTCCTCCAGCACCGCAGTCAAAAGCTCCTTTCGGGAAATGTTCCTTCCCAACTGGTCACTCACGGAAGTCGCCCCAGACTGGGAAACGGATGAGTTCACATTTATGCCGATCCCTACGTTCACGTACTTTATGGCGTCCGTCTCCGCTTCCATCTCCGAGAGTATGCCGCAGACCTTCCTTCCTCCAATCAGAACATCATTGGGCCATTTCAATTCTGCGGGCAAACCGAACAGCCTTCTGATCGCACGGGCCACAGCCACTGAAGCCATCAAGTTAATCCTTGGAGCATATGCCGGCGCTAGTTGGGGCCTCAAGAGGAGGGTGCAATAGATCCCCCCTCTTGGGGAGGACCATTCCCTACTCAGCCTTCCTCTGCCGTGAGTTTGAGATTCAGCCACTACGACCACCCCTTCCCCTGCTCCAGCCTTTGCCAGTCGTCTGGCCTCATCCATTGTCGAGTCAATTTCCTGGAAATGACGCGTCTCTTGCTCCCAGCCGGGGAGTTCGTAGGGAAGCAGCAGATCAGGGGCGAAAGTCAAACGATACCCCCTGGGTGAGGAATCCAATACGTAGCCCTGTTGTCCAAGACTACGAATATGCTTCCAAACGGACACTCTCGAGATTCCGAGCTCTTTGCTAAGAACCTCACCGGAAACATAATCGCCTCTCGCCCGGAGCGCCTTCAGTATCTTCGCCCTGTGTATGTTAACCATCAGCAAGATATGGTTAACCATTATCCCGCCTCTGTCAAGTCCACCCGTGCGGGAATAGACAAGGCCAGGGCAAAAGAGCTATCCTTAGTGCACCATGGAGATCGTCTGGCTAGGACATTCTTGCTTTCTCATCAAAGGAAAGGAGAGGGCCATCATCACTGACCCCTATCGCCCTGATCCGTCGTGCTCCTGGCCTGAACCCGGAGCAGACATAGTGACTATCAGCCATTTCCATCCCGGTCATAGTTACATTGAAGGCGTCGCGGGCAACCCGAAGCAGGTAGACGGCCCAGGGGAGTATGAGATAGAAGGAATATTCATCACCGGGACCAGCACCTTCCACGACAATGAGAAGGGCAAACTAAGAGGGAACAACACCGTTTACCTTGTGGAGATGGACGGAGTTGCCCTCTGCCATCTGGGAGACTTGGGACACGGCCTGACTTCCCAATTGATAGAGGAAATAGGAGCTGTTGACATCCTTTTCTTGCCCGTTGGGGAAGTGAACGCTATCAACATCGATACAGCAATAGAGACACTGAGGCAGTTGGAAGCCCGCATAGTAGTCCCTATGCATTACAAAACCGATGTGCTGCCCAGAGATCTCGCGCCTCTCAGCAAGTTCCTCACCAAGATGGGGGTCTCGGAAGCAGAGTCAAGACCAAAGCTCTCAATCACTGCCTCGTCTATGCCCCCCAGCGCACAGGTCGTGGTTCTCGACTGCAAGAGAGGATGACCGGCAGGTCTCCTTTCTATTATTCCGAGCGAGAGCCAATATCGTACCCGTGAGCATCAACCTTTGACAAGGCTCAGAGGCCATCTCTACAATAGTTCCTGATATGAGCGCAGCTGGAGATCTTTATAGACTGCAACAGCTTGATATTGAACTCCAGAGAACCCAGCGTACTATCGACGAAGTAGCTCGCCAGCTCAGTGGAAACAAGGCCCTGGCAGCAGCCGAATCCCAGTGGGCCTCCCACAAGACACTGCTAGGGGAAGCAAGCAAGAGACAGAAGGACGCTGAATGGGACCTGGAAGACTTGCAGGCAAGGAGCAAGAACCTTAACAACAAGCTCTACGGGGGCGCAGTCAAGAATCCCAAGGAACTGGTCAACCTCAAATACGAGGCTGACATCCTCGCCAAGAAAACCAAGGGCAAAGAAGACGAATTGCTGGAACTCATGGGGCAAGCGGAGGAACTGGAAGCCAAGGTAGAAGCCATCTCGATAGTACTTCAGAGAATGAGACAAGAATGGCAGCAAGAGCAGCAGGTCCTGAGCACAAGGAAGACCGAAGCGGAGGCGGAGCTTGCCAGGCTCAGCGGGATGCGTCAAGAGCTGGCACAGCAAATCAGTGCGGAGAGCCGTAATCTGTATGAGCAAATGAAGTCAACAAAGGGGCAAGCTGTAGCCAGGGTGGAGCAAGGAAGATGCCAGGGGTGTCACATAACGCTGCCCACAAGCCAATGGCAAAGAGCCAGGTCAGGTGAACTGGTCCAGTGCAGCAGTTGCAGCCGAATACTGTACGTGGAATGAAACTTGACTTCCTGATTTCTCGACTATACACTGGTTTTGGGGCAAGCAGATCGGGTGACCGCGCTATGTTTGAGACATAGCGAGGAAAGTCCGAGCTCCACCGAGCGGGGTGCTGGGTAACGCCCAGGAGGGGTAACCCTACGGAAAGTGCCACAGAAACACACCGCTCGTCCCTTGTGACAAGCAAAGGACGAGCAAGGGTGAAATGGTGAGGTAAGAGCTCACCAGCAACCAGGTGACTGGTTGGCTGGGCAAACCCCACCCGGAGCAAGACCGAATAAGAGGACGCTTGAGGCGCTCGGCCGATGTCTTCGGGTTGGTCGCTTGACCCTGATGGTAACATCAGGGCTAGATGGATGGTCACCGCCCTATTGCAGGGTACAGGACTCGGCTTATAGATCTACTTGTCCCGTGACTACACGCCCAGAACAAGGGCCAGACTAAACACAGCCATCTTATCGCTTGATCGCGATAGCTCCGTAGCCCACCACCCTGGAGAAATCTCCAGTTGCATCTCCGCTGGTGGCGTATTTCAGCAGAGTTGCCCTTCTCGCCCCCGCCTCTTTGGCCGCCACGATCGCTGAGGCAACCGGACCATAGCCACACATCGTGCAGTTGAGGGACTCACAGCGGGCATAGAGTTCCTCCTCATCAAGGTCAACTATTGCGTCTATCAGGGACCGGTCTTTCTCTGTGGCGACAGAGTGAGGCTCGTAGTGGGTAAAATCAGTGCTGGCTATGATTACGATATTGCCGGCACACCTTGAGATGGCTTTCCCGACTTGTCTGGCCGTTTCGATATCCTGAGCTTGCATGGCCACGGGCAGAATCATCACTTCCTCGTAGAGATATTGAAGCCAGGGCAACTGCACCTCTATGCTGTGCTCGTATGCATGGGATGTCTCGTCCACTCGAATTGCCCCACCCAGGAGCTCAGCAGCCAGCTTCCTGTTCACTTCCACCCGCCCCAAGGGCGTTTCCCAGGGACTGTCTCCCCACAGGGAAACGGGAGAGCCATAGCCTGTGTGATTCGGGCCAAGTACGATTGCCGTATCAAACACTCCATCCTCGGCAAGCTCTTTGTACGCATGGGCTGCAATTGGCCCCGAGTAGATGTACCCGGCGTGAGGGACAACGAGAGCGACGATCTCTCTCGAACCCTTATCATTTACTCGTGGCACAACCCCCGGGCCAAGCTTGTGCTCATAGCACCATTCGATTTGCTTCTTCAGCTCTTCGGAATCTCCAGCATAGAACATGCCGGAGACAGCAGGCTTTCTCACCTTCATGAATCAGCCTCTGGCCTCTTCCTCCCTTGTCTCGGTCTCTTCTTTCTCGCCTTGGCTCCTTTCGTTGCCTTGGCATCTTCCCTACCCACCTCGGCCTCTTCTCTTGCCTCAGGCTCTTCCTTCTCCACCTTGGCTCCTCCTTGCACTCCCCACGCCCGGTCTCGCACCCAGCGATGAATCTCGTCCAGGGCCGGCGGGAAAACACTGAATACCTCTACGTCGCTGGGGAACTGCAGCTTGTGCCCTTCCCTGATGAGAAGCAACCCGGCCTCGTTGCCCTGAAGTGTCTCACTTATCCTCTTGGCCATGAACTCATACCTCTTCTTCGAAGCCTCGGAGTACAACTCGAGGACCTTGCTTGCTACCCTCTCACTCACAAAACCAAGCAGAATACATCTCTCCCAATCCACCGCCTCCTCAACCAGGTCCTTTCCCTCAATCGCCTCAAGGACGGCTCCGGCGTCACACTTGCCTCTTACCACCCGATAGCTGGCTGGATTTATCTTCTCGACAACCTTCACGCCAGCTTCACCCGACTCATAGACTGACTCATGGTAAACCCAGTCCACCTTGCCGATCTTCGTCTCCAAGTTGCCTAGCTGGCCTTCCACTTGCTGCCAGTAGCGTTCGCACCTTTCCCTGTACTCCGGCGGGGCGTCCTCATTCAAGTACACAAGCGGCACAAGGTACAGCTTCTTGCCCAGCCTAAAGCGCTCCGCTGGAGGCTTCTCTACTCTGCCTAGCGGCTCTGCCATCTTCACTTCCCTGGTTCTTCCCGCTCCTCCTTCCAGTTCTGCATCATCTCTTTAACTCGCCGGGCAAGCCTCGGATCGTCCTTCAGGCGCTGAGTGAATATGGGACAGCTCTGTAAGACCATGTTCTGACTCATGGATGCGA
>JADFUZ010000130.1 GCA_015222295.1 Chloroflexota bacterium
CCATAGTCAGTGACCATCTTTCGGGCTAGCTTGGTGGCGTGCTCCAGGTCCTGCTGTGCCCCGGTGGTTATCTCTCCGAAGGCGACCTCCTCGGCGGCACGTCCGCCCAGACTTACTGCGCGGTTATCGTCAAGTTGCGCTCGTGTCCAGAGATGCCGGTCTTCAGCAGGCAAGAGATGCGTCCAGCCCAGCCCTACTCCGCGGCCGACAATAGAGATCTTATGCACCTTGTCTGCGCTAGGCAGCATCTTGGCGGTTAAGGCATGCCCAGTCTCGTGATGGGCGATTATCTCCTTCTCTCTCGGGCTGATTACCCTGCTTTTCTTCTCCGGCCCGGCAATAACACGGTCGGAAGCATCCTCAAGCTCCCGCGTTGTGATTTCCTTGAGCCCGCGCCTGGCGGCCAGGATGGCTGCTTCATTCAGCACGTTGGCCAGGTCAGCACCACTGAAACCGGGTGTGGCCTTGGCTATTGTATCGAGGTCAACTTCTTTGGCTACCGGCTTGCCCTTGGCGTGTACTTCCAGGATAGCTTTACGACCCTTGATATCCGGTGAATCAACCATAATGTGCCGATCGAAACGTCCAGGCCGCAGCAGGGCTGGGTCGAGAATATCGGGGCGATTGGTGGCAGCTACGACAATGATGCTGGTGTTGGTATCGAAGCCGTCCATCTCAGCCAGTATCTGATTCAGAGTCTGCTCTCTTTCGTCGTGTCCGCCCCCCAGGCCGGCACCCCGGTGTCGCCCGACGGCGTCGATCTCATCCACAAAGACAATGCAGGGTGCATTGCGCTTGGCTTGTTCGAAGAGGTCTCTGACTCTAGCTGCGCCAACACCTACAAACATCTCCACGAATTCGCTGCCGCTGATGGAGTAGAAAGGAACCTTCGCTTCCCCCGCTATGGCTTTGGCAAGGAGAGTCTTGCCTGTTCCTGGCGGCCCTACGAGGAGCACGCCTCTCGGGATACGCCCTCCCAAAGTACTGAACTTGTCGGGTGATTTGAGGAATTCCACCACCTCCTGCACCTCTTCTTTCGCCTCGTCGGCTCCGGCCACGTCGGCGAATGTGACGTCCGGCTTGTTGCCCGAACTCAGCCGGGCGCGGCTCTTACCGAAGCTCAGGGCCTGGGTACCGGCTCCACGGGCCGATCGGAAGAAGAAATAGAATAGCCCTCCGAGGAGTGCAATTGGCAGAATAACCTGCAGAGCTATCGTCCCCCAATCCCGGCCGCCGGCTTCAACTTGAAGGCTGATCCCGCCTGCGCCAACACTGACTCCATTATCACTAAGGATAGTTACCAGATCGTTGGTGCTGCCGTAGTAGTCCGCGGTGTATCTCTTCTCCTCTGCGTACCACCCAACAAGGGTAGACTCCCTCTGTGAGATGTGGTCGATCTCCCCTTGTTTGACGTAGTCAATGAAGTCCGTGATGGCTACTTCCTGGGGAGCGCTTGTTTGAGGCAGGAGGGCAAACGTGACGGCCAGTGCCACCACGAAGAGTAGCAGAAAGATCAAACCGTTGCGCGAAAATTGTGATTTCATATGCCGCCGTGACTATTATAGCAGTTCGATATGACATGAGAAACTGTAGCTGTGTTCTTGGTCTTTCTGTCAATTGGAATTGCAGAACCTGGGAAATGGATGTTACGATGCTGCTGTGGCGTGTACTACAGCATTGTTGCCGCTGCAAGCGACCAACATATGCTGCTCGTGAAAGGAGGTTACTGCCATGACCGAGGTGAGAAGGGATGACCCACGGCTGCCGGTGGTGGAGAGGGAGCAACCGCAGCTACCGGAGGGCTGGCCTGAACTAAGAAAAGCCAGAGCATCAGCCAACACCGCTTGGGGCTACTACAGGGATTTGGTGAAGTTGTTGCATGAGGAGATTGGAGAGGAAAGAACCTCCGATATCCTGTGCAAACTGATGAAGGCAAATGCCAGGAAGTACTTCAAGCCAAGCATGGAGAAGTTTGGCATCAAGGGCAACGACGCTTGGGCGTTGGCAAGCTACTTCAAACTGGCGACGGGGGACGTCATTGGATATGACGCGGAACTGATTCAAGAAGGGCCGAGAAAAGTCGTGTACAGGTTGTATCCTCCATGTCTGTGGTTTCCTGATCTTGACATTCCTCCGAGTTTCTGTTTGGCTGAGGATTGTTTCGAGGAAGAAGTGGTAAGAATGGTGAACCCGAAGGTCAAGATCTACTGCAGGTCCTTGTTGACTTGGGGAGACCCGTATTGTGAAACAGTGTTTGAAGAGATTGATTGACGAGCTGCTGACCGTAGGCGCCGGGCGATGTTGGATAGTGGTACAATTAGGTCAAGGGAGGGTTGATACTTTCTGAAAGCGGAAGAGATAGCGCACCTCGCCGTAGAAGTCGCTGCCAAGAATCAGGCAAACGGCATAGTGATGCTCGACGTAGAAAGGATATGCTCGTTTGCCGACTATTTTGTTATCTGTAACGGAGACTCCCAGCGACAGATGGAAGCTATCTGGCGCGGTATCACTGATGAGCTAAAGCAGAGTGGCGTGAGGTCGCATCATAGTGAAGGCAGTTCTATCTCAGGTTGGCTGCTCGCTGATTTTGGCTCCGTGATTGTTCACGTATTTGCGCCAGCAGAGCGGGATTACTACCAACTCGATAGGCTTTGGGAAGAGGCTACTCCGGTGGTGAGAATCCAGTAGATAGCTATTTCAGCAGATTCGCTTCTCTGCATCGCGGCCACAGTCGAAGATCTCGTCTTTCGAGAAGAAGAGCTGTATCTCTTGCAAGGCGGTCTCTATCGAGTCGGAGCCGTGCACCAGGTTATGTTGGATGTCCAGAGCAAGGTCTGCTCTGATGGTGCCAGGTTTCGCCTTAGCAGGATCGGTCTCGCCCATTGTCTGTCGAATGACTTCCACGGCGTTCTTTCCCTGGAAGACAAGAGCGATAATAGGACTCGAGGTGATGAAAGCCACGAGGTCGTGGAAGAAGGGTTTGCTTTCGTGGATGGCGTAATGATGCTGAGCTAGCGCTTTATCCATCTGAAGCATTTTGGCTGCCACGATCCTGAGGCCTTGTGCCTCCAGACGGGAAATAATCTGGCCTGCCAGGCGTCTTTGCATGGCATCAGGCTTGATAAGCACCAGGCTTGTGCCCTCTTTTGGATCAGTCTGCCGTACTTGCAATGTCCACTCCTTACAACCATCGAATCAAGGTGATTAAGTCCACTTCTTCCAGGGAGTCGACTACTCTGTCTGCTCCCTGGAAATCCTGCCTCGGATGTGTATTAGTTACAGCCAGGCATTTCATTCCGGCGGCCTTGGCTCCCTGCACGCCAAACGGAGAATCCTCAATCACGACACAGTCACCAGGTTCGATCCCCAGCTCTTCAGCAGCTCGAAGGTATATTTGGGGACTTGGTTTGCTCTCCGCCACTTCTCTCCCAGAGATGATGGTATCGAAATATCTATCCAGGCCTAGCTCCGCGCTGGCCAAATCAATGTTCTCTTGCGGTGCCGAAGAAGTCAAGGCAAGTTTGAAGTTGCCTTTCTTGATTGCGTCCAGTAGCTTGATTACCCCGGGGAATGACCTAAAGTTTCCTGTTATCTTGTGGCGAAAAATATCCTCCTTCTCTCTCAACAAGCTGGCAAGCTCTTTCTCAGAGACCTCCTCTCCGAGAACTCTGCGGACTATGAAGTCGTTTCTAGTGCCGAAGAACTTGGCGAAATCATTCTGGCGGAATTCTATTCCTCGCTTTCCAAAGGTCTCCTGCCAGGCAGCGAGGTGGAATGCACTAGAATCACTGATGACCCCATCCATGTCCCACAGGAAAGCCTTCTTGCATTGCCTCCACGAGTAGAATGTGGACTTGGCCTCGGCTACGACTGTACCGTCCTTGAGAGCTATGCGTCCCTCCGTCTCCACCAGTCTTCTGCTCACCTTAGTGGCGCGGGCGGAGACTTCGACGCAGTCTCCGGTGCGCACTACATGTCTGAATCTCACCTCACTCTTTGCGGTGACGCCAAACTCGATTCCGCAGCACAGAATGGTATAGGCAGTCACTTCGTCCAGAAGAGTGTAGAGGATGCCACCGTGAGTTATGTTCTGCCAACCCTGGTGGTACTTCCCTGGCGTAAACTCCACGTAGACCCTTTCTCCATCGTAGACGGGTTTCAATTTGAGCCCTATGGGATTGTCTTCACCACAGGCGAAGCATAGGTTGAAGGACACACGTTCAGGCATGTCAAATCTTGGTAGTTCCACGTTCCGTTTTCCTTTCTTCTCTTCAACTTTGGTCGATGTCGTCTCTCTCAAGTCACTTCATGTGATGTGATTGTAAGTGTGGTGGGCGTTTGTCCCGGCTCGGCGGGACCACTGCAAAGAATCCTCCGCTGTGCTGCGCAGCTTGTGGTTGCCTGTCCTGTCGCGTGTCTTCACATGATTGGAGCGTTGGCCTGGAGTGACAGAGGATGGCCTTATTTCTTGGGCTTGGTTATGTGGGGAGGGCGAAGATATAGGGGCTGCATGGCGGCGACGTCGTCCGCTTCCCCTTTCTTCAGTCTTCGCCAACCCAACATGGCCAATGATATCACTCGGGGGCACATAGAAATCTGCGGCATTATAGCTCGTTTGCCAAGATTTTGCCCTATCTCCATCGCTATATCTGAGGCAGTGTCGCAGCAAACCAGCATTTGTTCGTCAGTCTGGGAGCACAACAGACCCAGCGTGGTCAAGTGTTCTTCTTCCAAGCGCCGCCACTCATCACCTACTTGCTGGTAGAGCGCAGTGGCTATCTCCTCGCGCCCAGCCTTGTGGATCGGACGTACGGCCAAACCAGTATATGCAAAAGGATAGGCTTCGGCCTCTAACGTGCCTATACCCAGCAATGGGATATTCAAGGAGAAGGCTAACCCCTTGGCTATGCTCAATCCAGTTCGCAGCCCGTTGAAAGTTCCTGGCCCCCTAGCTACTATGATTGCTTCCAGGGAACTCGGCTGTGTACTAGCGTGGTGAAGCAGGTAGGCTATGCTCGGCAGCAATTCCACGGTGTGATTTCGAGATGATTGCCAGCTTAGCTGAGCCAGGATTGCCTCTTGATGAGATAGGGCAATGCCAGGACTGTTGGAAGAGCTATCTATGGCTAGCTCCATGTCTTTCCACTGTCACGGATCAGTCTTAGCTGTTCCACCAATGCTGAGTAACGTTGGCTTCCCGGCCTGAAGCGAATGACGCGTTCTGCCTCGCGCTGAGAAACGTAGTCCATCCTTATCAGTAGGCTATCCCGCGGCAGTAGTCCTATCCCTCTCTCTGCCCACTCGACGACGGACACGCCGTTGCCATAGAGGTACTCCTCTAGTCCCAAGTCGGCGATTTCCTCGCTGCGCTCAAGACGGTAGAGGTCAATATGGTGTAAGGGAAGCCTTCCATGGTACTCCCTGACGATGACAAAAGAAGGGCTGAACGCATACTCCCTTATGCCCAACCCATGGGCAACGCCCTGAACAAGGCACGTTTTGCCAGTTCCCAAAGCGCCTTCGAGAAGAAGAACATCACCGCCCTGAACTAGCTCACCGAGGCATCTTCCCAGGAACTGGGTCTCCTCCGGGCTGTGGGATCTGACTTCCAGGCGTTTAGCTCTTAAAGTGCTCCCATCCATCTTTCTCATAAGGGACGACATTTCCCTTGTTATCGACCAAGGTCACTCGATTGTTCACGCTTTGCTCCACGATATCACCGATTACCGTTACCGGGCAGCTTAGAGCTTCTCTAACCTGATCCACAGTGGATTCGCTGGCAGTGAAAAGAAGTTCGTAGTCCTCGCCGCCGTGCAGGGCCAACTGAAGACAGTCGGAGAAATTGGCTCTGACCGGGGGATACACAGGCACCCGCTCCGTCTCTACCTTTGCATTTACCTTACTCGCTTCACAGATATGGGAAAGGTCAGCGATCAGCCCATCGCTAATGTCTATAGCGGTCTTTACTCCCTTATCCACTAGAACTTGTCCCTCCTTGACCCTGGGGG
>JADFUZ010000131.1 GCA_015222295.1 Chloroflexota bacterium
CTTGGAAGCTGTAGACGAATGAGCTGACTTTCTTTTCCTTTGCCGCCGCAAGGGTTCTCCCCGAAAAATTCTTGCCGATCAGCATGCCTGCTAGACATTCACTGCCAATCTCCTCCACATAACCACTCAGTTGCCTAATATCTTGGGTTTTCACGGCGCCTGATTTCACTTCAATGACAATCTTTCTTGACAGCCCCCTAGGCGTACGATCCTTTACGAGTACGTCAACATGTCCTTCTGGCAATGCTTTCTCCCCAAGTACCTCAAAAGATCTTGGCTCAAGATCATCTAATCCTGCACACGTGAAGACATCCTGAAGATTCTCCCTATTTGACAGGTAACGCCTCAACAATGCCTGGAGTATGAATTCATGGAACCTGAAGACCTCCGGCACAGACACTCTCGTTCTATCCCAAGTGAACTTTGGAATCAGCGCATCACCCTCATCGATATTCAACGGCTCTGGGCTTTGATCATAGAGAGAGCCCATCTGAGACGTTGATTGCAACGTAGTCTGGTCAGCTTCGAAGTGAGTCCTTCTGTATCCACCTCGTAGGAGCAAGTTCTCGGCCACGTAAGCAAATTCGGGTCTCACCATAGACTCCTCGAACTTGCGTAGGGGCTCGAGGATGAGTCTAAAAGGGAAAAAGTAGGTTCTGCCCGACATCCTGAAAGTGACAGAAGGCCACGGTGGGATATTCCCCGCATTCTTGATTGCTCTCTTGCCCTTCACCTTGTAGAGGTTGAAGACCTTTGCTCCGTACAGAAAAGAAATGAAGTCGCCTTCCTCAATCTCACAGAATGTCCACACCCCGCTGATGCTGTTTGTGAATCCAGCAAGTGCATGCCTTATGCAGAGATCCAAGTTGATTCTATTTGAAACCGAGATTAGGAAATAAGACATCGGGCAGCCTCCGATTTCCGAACGTAACTCCGTATTTCCGACCGATTTCCACGTCGGGAGTTCCCTTCGCCTTCTCTCGCAAGATTGCCTCTTGCAATTCTTTATCGCCTCTGGAACTCACCTTTTGGTCTGCCATGGCACGTTTTCTTCTATCATACCACGTCCAGCGTGCCATCAAGCGTCAGTACCTCAGCATACGGTATTCTTACTTTGACCCCTCTTCACGCATTTGGGTCAACACCGTCTCAGTAACGTCACCGAAGAGATGCCTCTCACTGTATAATGTCCCTGGCACTAAGTTATGTCCAGTCCCGCACAGAGAACCGGAATTGCCAATCTACCTTTGCATTATGGCAAGGCCCCTCCATGGCTCTTTGAGCGAATGCGCCGACTGGCCCGGGAAATCGTCATTGTCGTCGTTGGCGAGTTCGGCCGCGAGGAAATGCTGCGCCGGCTTGCCGACCCCTTCTGGTTTCAAGCCCTTGGCTGCGTCCTGGGCTACGACTGGCATTCCAGCGGCGTTACCACTACCGTGTGCGGTGCTCTAAAGGAAGCAACCCGAGGGCTGCAAAACGAGCTTGGTTTCTTCGTCGCTGGCGGTAAAGGCAGGACTTCGCGGAAGACCCCGTCCGAGATAGAGGCCTTCGGTCACCTCTTGAAGGTCAATCCGTCGCCGCTGGTGTATGCCAGCCGAATGTCAGCCAAGGTGGATAACTCGGCACTTCAGGACGGATACCAGCTTTATCACCACAGCTTCTTCTTCACCAGGGATGGCTCCTGGACAGTCGTTCAGCAAGGTATGAATCAAAGCAACCGCTATGCCCGGCGCTACCACTGGCTGGGAGAGAAGGTAACGGATTTCGTTTGTGAGCCCGAGGCGGCCATCTGCTCCCAAGCCAGGGGAGAGACTCTAAACCTGGTAGCGTCGGAGAGCACACAGGCAAGAAGCACAATTGCCCATATCGCCGCTGAGGAGAAACCCGATAGAATCGTGAGGGAGCTAAATAGGCTGAAAACGCTGAGCCTACCTCGCCGACCCCACATAACCCTCGAAGACATCCGCCCTGACAGGCTGAGCCGGATGCTCGCCACCGCGTACGAGCACCAACCCCAGGATTTTGAATCGCTGCTGGGACTCGAGGGCGTAGGCGCAAAAACCCTCCGCGCTTTGAGCCTGATCTCGGACCTGGTTTACGACACTCCCGTCAGCATTCGTGACCCGGCTACCTACAGCTTCGCCCACGGTGGAAAGGATGGACATCCCTATCCCGTGGACAGGGAAACATACGATAGCAGCATCCAGTTCCTGGCCCAGGCAGTGAGCAAAGCCAAGATCGGCTACCACGAGAAGCTTGAGGCTTTTCGCAGGCTGAAGGCCTGGTAGAGAGAGTCATCCTCAGACGCGAAGTGTCCGGGCAACCGAGATACAGACGTTGTTAGAAGCCTATAAGACCACCAGGAAACAAGGTAGAATTACGACAACTGCGGATGAGCGGCCTGGTGCGAAGTCTGGCACAAGGGAATCGATGTGAGCTGGCTCGACATAACTATTCTAGCTGTCACCATCGTGTTCGGTCTGGCTGGGCTGTGGAAAGGATTCATCAGAGCCCTGTTCAGTATGGCTGGACTAATTGGTGGCATAGCCCTGGCAGGACATTGCTACCGACCGCTCGCGGATGTACTTTCTCCCAACGGGGCAATCTGGGCAGGCATAGCTGCCTACGCCATCATCCTGATAGCCGTCTTTGCCATAGCCAACATCATCGGCTGGGTTGTGGCGGGGCTGGCCCATCTCACCATGCTCGGCTGGGTCGACAGGCTCGTTGGCTTCATTGTTGGAGCGGCAATAGGCAGTATCCTGTGCGCCGCCGTTCTGGCAATTGTGAGCAAGTATGTCCCATGGACCCGGGAATCTATTTCTCAGTCCGTAGTCGCGAACTTTCTGATGAACCAGTTCCCTTTGCTACTGGCACTTCTTCCCGAGGAGTTCGACTTCATCCACAGCATCTTCGGGTAGCGAGCTCAAGCACCCACTCTCACAAGAGACCGTCGAGTATCTTCTTGAGATCACTCTTGGGCCTAAGACCAACAATCTGTTGAACCGCCTTACTCCCCTTAAATATAATCATCGTGGGAATGGCAGCAATTCCGTACTTTGCCGCCACAAAGCTGTTGTCCTCCACGTTGACTTTGGCGAAGTCCACTTTCCCATCATATTCTTTGGATAGCTCCTCGAAAATGGGAGCAGCGGCCAGGCACGGAGCACACCAGGTTGCCCAGAAATCTACCACGACCGGCACACTGGATTCCAGCACAGATTCTCGGAAACTGTCCTCGCCCTTTATTGAATGAATCATCACCCTTACCTCCTGTGACTCAGAACGCCATATCTAAAGCAAAGAAATCGACCGCGTTTCTCGTCGTCTGCTCGGCAATTGTAGCTTCATCAACGCCTTTGAGCTGAGCCGCGGCTTTCAGGCTTCTCACCACATCACCAGGTCTGGATTCATACCTGACCCCCCTACCATAAGCGACAGGTGAGTCTGTCTCCAGAAGCAACCTGTTGATAGGCACTTCCCTCACCGCCCTCCGGTGCTCCTCATGGTACTCGGCGGCCGGCGTAGCAGAAATGAGATAGCCCGAGCCAATTATATCCCGAAGAACGCTGGAAAAACCAGTGAACCAGTGGAAAACGGCCTTGCCTGAACCAGCAGTCTCGACTAGCTGGAGTGCGTCTTTCCACGCGTATCGGCTGTGAATTATCGTCGGCTTATCGTAGTTCTTGGCCAGATTGAGCAGACGCCTGAGAACTTCCTTTTGCAGTTCCTTCGATGCGACCTTCACCAGTCTCTTATCATAGTCCAGGCCTATCTCTCCGACAGCAACGGCTGCAACGATGTTCCGCTCGATGGATTGCAGCTCATCATCGATTTGGGAAAGTCCAATGTGGGCCAGTCGCCAGGGATGCAAGCCCAGCGCCGGGTAGACAAATGACTTGTATCTTCGAGAGATATCCCGTATTCTGGCATTCGATTCTGAACCTGTACCCACAGCCACCACTGCGATGATTCCTGTCTTCCTGGCTTCTTCAAGCACCGAATGGATATCTTCCAGTTCATCCAGATGAGCGTGAGTATCAACAAGCCCCGGCACTAGATTGCCTTCTCGTCAAGCATAGCCCTGTAGTGCTTGAGTCCGGCTTCCGTCGGCCGGTAGCCATGAAGGGAAAGCCTATCTCCTGGCTCCTTAATAACCACCTCTGCCGACACCAACGCCCGCAAAATCATCTCGCTGGAATACCCTGTCAGGTAGAGATGATGGTCAGGGACAGCTTTGTCAGTAGCTTCGTACTCCCGGCAAATGGCTCCCAAGAGCTTTACTGACTCACCTTCGAGGCCCTGAAGGAAGGACCGCACGGTTTCTGTCTCCCTGATTACGCTGACGAATTCTTCAAGAGCAGCCATTTTCGCTATCTTTCAGTCAGGACAAACCAGCAGTCCTGAGGCATCTTGCCTGCCAACAAACAGCATATTCTACCCGTTGAAGGCTAGATTGACAACCAGAGCGGACTTCCGTGAATCTGCCTTTGACAGCGGACGAATTCCGTGTTACGTTTCGAATGCACCGCCGACGCAGGAGGGCCAGGCCATGAAGTACGAGCGTGAGTTGCTCAAAGGGAATACCGATTGCCTGCTTCTCAGCCTGGTCAACGACCGGCCTACGTACGGGTACGAAATCATAAAGGAACTGGAGAGAAGGAGCAGCGGCTACTTCCGGTTCAGAGAGGGGACTCTATATCCTGCTCTTCACCGCATGGAGAAAGACAAGCTTGTCAAGGGAAAGTGGCAGACACTGCCTAACGGGCAGGAAAGGCGATATTACTACATAACCGATAAGGGGAGAGGGGTGCTGGCGTCAAAACTAGCTGTGTGGCAGGATTTCTCCACCGCGGTTAGGACCATCCTGCGCCCGGAGCCAATCTAGAGCCACAATGTCAAGTCAACTGGGCGACTATCTGGACAGTTTCAGGGACTATCTGAGGATCGACGCGGCCGTGAAGTGCAGCGTGGCTGCGGAACTCCGCACGCATCTCGAGGACAGAAGTCGGGAACTCAGGGAAAGTGGGGTCAGTGAGGAAGCGGCAAGCAGAGCTGCCATAGAGTCCTTCGGTCCGGTCGAGCTAGTCGCCCGACAAATCTGCAAAGTCCATGGCCATGGTACCTGGCAGGAGGCATTCCTGGCTGCCCTGCCCCATTTGCTGGTAGCCCTCCTTTTCGCCACGTACTATTGGGAGAACATCCTCTGCACATCAATGACAGGGGTAGCCGTGGTCTCCACAGTAGTCTATGGCTGGTGCCGCAACCAGCCCATGTGGCTCTTCCCGTGGCTGGGATACTATCTGTTGCCAGTAATAACGACTGGCGTACTACTGATCTACTTGCCTCAAGGGTGGACCTGGTTGGCAGCACTCGTTTATCTACCTTTCGCTCTATTTGTGATCGCCTACATAATGAAGCAGACTGCAAGTCGCGACCGGCTTTACGTATCGCTAATGCTTGCTCCTCTGCCCATAATCTGTGCCTGGCTGTTGACTATGGGCC
>JADFUZ010000132.1 GCA_015222295.1 Chloroflexota bacterium
GTGGAGACGGTTAAGAAGCTGAACATACCCCGCGGCGTGGTGATCAACCGCGCTGGGGTTGGGGATAGGAAGGTGGATGAATACTGCGTCAAGGAAGGTATTCCGGTTCTGCTCACTATCCCGCTGGATACCCAGATCGCCAGTTATTATTCCAGGGGAATACCTCTGGTCGAAGGTGTTCCCCAATGGGGGGAGCGCTTCCAAGAGCTCTTCGCTAAAGTCAGGGAGAAGGTAGATAACCATGGATAGCCCGAAATAAGGAGAGGCTGGATGAAAGAGATCGTCGTCTTAAGCGGCAAGGGAGGGACCGGGAAGACAAGTGTAGTGGGTTCCTTCGCTGTTGTGGCTAAGAACAAGGTGCTGGCCGACTGCGATGTGGATGCTGCCGACCTTTACCTTCTGCTCAGCCCCACGCTCAAAGAGGAGAAGGAGTTCTGGAGCGGACACGTTGCGGTAATCAATGAGGAAGAGTGTACCCAGTGCGGTCTCTGCCAGGAGGTGTGCCGTTTCGACGCAATTAAAGATTTCAAGGTTGACCCTATCTCCTGCGAGGGCTGTGGTTTCTGCTACCATGTGTGTCCGTCTGAGGCAATCACAATGAAAGAATGCCTCTCCGGACACTGGTTCATTTCGGAAACGCGCTACGGTGCTCTGATCCATGCCAGGCTGGGTATCGCCGGGGAAAACTCGGGGAAACTGGTGGCGCTAGTGCGACAGGATGCCAAGCTCGTCGCTGAGAAAGAGGGCTTGGAATACATTATCACCGATGGGCCCCCGGGCATTGGTTGCCCGGTCATCTCATCTCTGTCTGGGGCTAACCTTGCTCTTCTGGTGACCGAGCCCACCTTATCCGGTATACATGACCTTGAGCGAGTCCTGGGCGTCTGCTATCACTTTGGCATCCCTGCTCTAGTTTGCATTAACAAATACGACCTTAACGAGGAAAACACCCGCCAGATTGAGGATTACTGCTGGGGACAGGGGATAAAAGTTGCAGCCAAGATTCCCCTCGACAATGTAGTGACCGAGGCTTTGGTCAAGGGCTTGCCGGTGGTGGAATACTCCCAGAACAGGGTTTCCCAGGAGATAGAGAGGCTGTGGCAAAGCATTTTGGTGGCGCTCAATACATGAAAGGCGAATTGGGATGAACTCGAATGAGATGGAGCAATTGAAACAGGTCATTGATTCAGAAACGGAGCCGAACGAGGAGGACGAAGCAAAGGTTGAAGATGAGTTCCACCCCTCCCCCTCTGTTTGCCCACGGGCGTTCTACCTGGCTACTGAAATCTGGGAGGCGATTAGAGAGATAGAAGGAGTAAAGGGCCTTCGCCTTGAGATAGTGGACTGCCTTTGGGAGAATCAACTCATTGAGTTGCCAAGGGAAGAGGCGGGAGTAAGGTAAAGGTGTCTGGATCGATAGTTGTGGGAACAGCTTTACCACCGTGGCAGGGAATTTGTATGTCAAGCCAAATGAGATACCTTAGGGAGGCGAACAATGCCAATTTACGATTTTAGATGCCGAGAATGCGGCAAGGTGTCGGAGATATTTCTTCGTGGCGCAGATGGTCAGGTCACCCGTTGTCCTGACTGTGGCAGCGACAACCTGGGGAGGCTCATCTCTGCTGTCCTATATGGTCAGAATGGATGTGCCAGCACCGGGCACTACCTGCTGCGGCAGGACGGAGCGCTGCGAAACACCTCCTTGCTCGGCAGAAGGCACCTGCCGAAGAGAATAGAGGAGGGCATATCATGAGGTACGCAGTACCTGTGAACAACGGCAGGCTAGCCACGCACTTTGGCCACTGTGAGCATTTCGCTCTCATCGATGCTGATGAGGTGACAGAAACTATCTGGCATAAGGAGCTTGTGGCTTCGCCGGGGCATCAACCGGGGCTGCTTCCGGTATGGCTGGGCGAAGAAGGGGTCTCCGCCGTCATAGCCAGCGGCATGGGTTCCAAGGCCCAGGCGCTGTTCAGGGAGAACCGCATCGAGGTCCTTATCGGCGCCCTGGGAGATGACCCCGAGCAGGTTGTTCTGGACTACATACGAGGTGTGCTGGCAACAGGTGATAACGTGTGTGACCATTAGCATAGATGATCTCAGGATAGTGGGAGGAAAAGTCGGTGGTAACCCAAGAACAGATAAGAGAGACATTGAAAAAGGTGCTCGTCCCAGGTACTAGGCTCAGCCTATTTAGGCTTAACTTGGTTCGAGATGTCACAGTCTCAGATGAGAAGGTTAACATCACCCTGGCCTCAGCAGCCCTTGATCCAGCGGCTCAGGATTGGCTGAAGACCAAGGTGAGCGATGTCATCCAGGAACTACGTGGTGTGAAGGACGTAGAGGTAAGCTTTGTGGATGCCAAGCCTACGGACGCCAATGAAATTCGAAGCGTCATTGCCGTGATGAGCGGTGTGATATCTGATTTTGATTCCCTTGCTTCAGTATACGATGCCTGGTTTGAAAACGAAGGGAAAGTCATCTTTGACATAGAGGTCCAGGCATTCCAGAGGATCCTGCCTCTTCTGCCGAAACCCTGCCTTGCGGCGCGCCGACCGCGGCCAAAATGATGGACACTTCAGATTCCAAAGCTCTGCCCCACATAGCCGGCACAACCTACCTTTCCAAGCTATGAAGGCGCAGGGGTCGAGCGAGTTTTGTCAAGCTATCTTGATTGCACAAGCTGACGAAATGTGCGATGCGATAACAATAAGCGGCGTCGCCATAACCTGCCGCTTCATCTTGCCATCTTCCCCCACCTACAAAACCCGCACAAACGGCAAACAACCCCCTTTGTGCCGAAGCTGGCGCATCCAGGCACATTGGGTCGGGATGCCGGAAACACCCCCCACAAAACGCGAATTTGGGCGAGTTTGACTAGTGGGGAATTGGGGGGTGAGGGTTTAGGCAGACAAAAGCAGCTCGGCTACCTAAAGTGTTCATTAGTGGGTTCCGTGACCGAACTGAGCTGACAGGAGATCATAGTTACTCTACTATTGGGATGGTGCTACGATGACACAAGACTTGTATAAAGCGTTAGGTGAAGCAAAGTGCCATGAACTGTCAATAAAGTCTTGGAGATTTTGTGTGATGCTTGAACTTAGCGAGGGTAGGGAAAGTGCTCAGGTAACAACTGACTTTTGTTCAATCCTGCGCTCTGCCGAGCCTAACATTGCACACCGACTTCACTGTGCAACGAACCAACGTTTTGTTTAGTGGTGGAAATGCGTCGCTCTAGGTTTTCTCCGTCCATAATTTGATGGATCGCAAGCATGCCGCAAGGGGATTGACAGCCGGGTTCCATGGGAGTAGCATCGCTGTCACGAGGAAGAGGGATGAGAACAGCCTCACTGCGAGTTGAAATGGGAATGTCACTAGAAATCATCATTAACGCAATAAGGGGGATATTATGAAAGACAAGCACCTCACAACGAACCAAGGGGTTCCAGTCAGCGATAACCAGAATTCACTGACCGTAGGTGAGCGTGGACCTGTATTGCTGCAAGACGTGCATCTCATTGAGAAGCTGGCGCACTTCGACCGCGAGCGAATCCCAGAGCGCGTAGTTCACGCCAAGGGTGCCGGGGCCCATGGCTACTTTCAGGCATACAAGAGTATGGCGAAGTATACCTGCGCGAACTTCCTCCAGGACCCGTCAAAGCAGACACCCGTCTTCGTCCGTTTCTCTACGGTGGTCGGTGCACGAGGCTCGTCGGACACGGTTCGTGACCCAAGGGGCTTTGCCGTTAAGTTCTACACCGAAGAGGGGAACTACGATCTAGTAGGGAACAATCTGCCCGGCTTCTTCATCCGGGACGCCATCAAATTTCCAGACATGGTCCATGCCTTCAAGCCTGCTCCTGATACAAACATCCCCACCGCCTCGAGTGCAAACAGTCGTTTTTGGGACTTTATCTCTTTGGCCCCCGAATCCACCCACATGATCACCTGGCTCTTCTCTGACCGGGGCACGGTCAAGAGCTACCGGAAAATGGAAGGATTTGGTGTCAATACCTATAAGTGGGTGAACGCGGAAGGCAAGGCAGTCTATGTTAAATATCACTGGAAACCAATGGCAGTGGTAGAGACCCTCGACCATCACGAGGCTACTCGCCTCGCGGGGGAAGACCCTGACATCGCCACGCGCGACCTATGGGACACCATCGCCTCTGGTGGAACCGTCGAGTACGAGCTGAACGTTCAGATCATGGACATCGCCGATGAGTTCAAGCAGAGCTTCGACCCGCTTGATGCCACCAAGACTTGGCCTGAGGACAAGTTTCCGCTGATGCCGGCGGGCAAGATGGTGCTCAATCGCAACCCAGAAAACTACTTTGCCGAAGTGGAGCAGGCCGCTTTCTGCCCGGCCTCCATCGTCGCTGGCATTGAGCTCTCTGCAGACAAACTCTTGCAAGGCAGGGTCTTCGCCTACGCGGACACGCAGCGGCATCGGCTGGGCCCTAATTACCTGCAACTCCCAATCAATCGGCCGCGGGTGCCAGTCAACAACCTCCAGCGCGACGGAGCTATGCAGTACGCACCCTATGGTGGCGGAACGGTCAACTACGAGCCTAACACCTTGGCAGGTGGGATGCCCCCTGAGGCCCCTGCCTACCCGACCAGCCAGCCTAGTGTCGAAGGCGATGTGGTGCGCCGAAAGATCAAGTTGACCAACGACTTCGAGCAGGCAGGCGAACTCTACCGTTCATTCAGTAAAGTGGATCAGGACCACCTGGTTGATAATATTGCTGACTCCCTGGGGCAGGCGGATAAGCCGATTCAGCAACGCATGGTTGAGAACCTTACCAAGGCTGATCCCGAGCTGGGCAAGCGCGTGGCCAAGGGGCTGAAACTTTAGCCACTTTTCTGGGTGGGTATCGAGTCGTAAAGCCCGGCACGCCAGTTAAGAGGCCTTATTGCACGATGGTCCATTTGGTGCAATCCCCGCATCTCATATACGTTGAGTCTATCTGAAGAACCTTGACTGCGAATACATGGTGTTGACAGATAGGCAGTTCTTTGTTAGTTTGCTACCGAATCTAGCTGTAGTGGCGAGAACAGAGAGGAGGTCAAGATGCAGGCATATTGCATGAAGTGCAGAGCGAA
>JADFUZ010000133.1 GCA_015222295.1 Chloroflexota bacterium
AGCTACTTGAGCCTGTAAGTAACCCGCCCCCGGCTCAAATCATACGGCGAAAGCTCCACTAGCACCCTGTCCCCAGGCAGAATCTTGATGTAATGCTTCCTCATCTTCCCCGAAATGTGAGCCAGCACCGTATGGCCGTTAGGCAGCGCCACACGAAACATCGTGTTGGGCAAGCACACAGTCACTTTGCCCTCAACCTCTATCTTTTCCTTCTTGGCCATCCTTCTCCCTAGGCGAGTATCTCAGCTTCCCCGTCCGTAATAGCAATAGTGTGCTCAAAGTGCGCCGCCAGACTTCCATCAGATGTTAACACCGTCCAAAGGTTAGCAGCCAATCTGGTACGCCAGGCGCCCGCGCTCACCATTGGCTCAATAGCTAGAGTCATGCCGTTGCGAAGCAAAGGCCCCCCATTTGAGGCAAAATTGGGTACCGCTGGCTCCTCGTGTAGCTCCCTGCCTACTCCATGCCCCGTGTATTCCCTGATCACGGAGAACCCTCTGGACTCAACATACTCCTGAATAGCGCCTGAGATATCTCCCACATGCGCGTTACATTTTGCCTCGGCAATGCCAGCACTCAAGCTGCCTTCCGTTGCCGCCACGAGTTGTTCCGCCCGCTGACTTATCTTGCCCACTCCAACAGTGATAGCCGCATCAGTATGGAACCCCTCAAAGAGGACCCCGGCATCCAGAGAGACAATGTCACCCTCCTCCAGTGTCCGTTCACCAGGAATGCCATGGACTATTTCGTCATTGACGGAAACACATAGATGGGCAGGAAAACCGCGATAATTCTTGAAGGAGGGTTTACCCCCCCTTTTTTTCGTCTCCTCAACCACGAGCGTATCCAGCCTGCAGGTCTTGATCCCCACCTTAACCTCTGCCCTCAACCTGTCCAGTACCGCCATCAGAATCCGACCGCACTGGCGCATAATGGCTATTTCTTCAGCAGACTTGACAACAATCACTGCGCTTCTCTTCCTCTAAGAGCACACAGGATTTCCTTGGATACCTCTGCTATTCCCAGGTTGCCACTAACATCGAGAAGCTTTCCCTGCTTCCTATAGTAATCTAGGATAGGGACAGTCTGAGAAAAGAAAACCTTCAGTCGTTTCCTCACTGTCTCTTCATTGTCGTCAGAGCGCTGGTATAGTTGACCACCGCACTTATCACACTTCCCCACCATTGCAGGTGGTGACGTCGCCACATGGTAAGGCGTCTGACATTGCCGGCAGATCCACCGGCCACTCAGGCGTTTCACGAGCTCTGCCTCGCTCACCTTTATGTACACCGCGGCATCAACGGCTTCCCCGCGTTCAGCCAGAATTCCGTCCAGAGCCTCAGCCTGCACCAGGGTTCGAGGAAAACCGTCGAAAAGACATCCCGAGGCACAATCAGGCGAGTCAATCCTTTCGAGAATCATCTTGGTCACTATTTCGTCAGGGCCTAGCTCTCCTTTGTCCATGTATGACTTGGCCAGGAGACCCAGCTCAGTTTGCTGTTCCAGTGCCTGCCGAAACAGATCTCCGGAAGCTACGTGAGGCAGATTCATCTCCTGGGAGACGATAGCTGATTGGGTTCCCTTCCCCGCACCCGGGCCACCCAACATAACAACATACATGCCGCGCTTTCCTATTTCAGGAAGCCCTCATAGCGCCGCATCGTTAGCTGGGATTCCAATTGCTTCATCGTATCCAGGGCAACACCAACAGCTATGAGTATCGCAGTGCTGGAAATCGTCAATACCGTGACACCCGTAATTACCCGGGCGATGAACGGCGTAATCGCTACCAAAGCCAGAAAAAGGGCGCCTCCAAAAGTGAGGCGTTTCATCACCGCGTTCAGGTAATCAGCGGTGGTCTTCCCAGGACGAACCCCCGGGATAAAGCCTCCATGCTGTTGCAGAGTCTTGGGCAGATTCATCTGCTCAAACACGACCATGGTATAGAAGAAAGCAAAACCAACTACCAGCAGGAAGTATGTACCCCAATACACCAAGCCCAAGGGAGGGCCCACCCCAGAATCGAAGACATGATACACCGTGTTCCAGAAGTTCGGATTCTCCCCACCCGGATTCATGAAATAGCTAGCCATCAACCTGGGCATTTGCATTAGTGCTATAGCAAAGATTATCGGGATCATGCCAGCAGTGTTCACCCGCAACGGAATGTACGTCGAGCCCGACTGGCGGTACATGCGCCCGCCACGGAAACTGCTCCGAGCGTACTGAACCGGGATGCGACGATGAGCTTCAATGAATACGACTATGACCACAAGGGTGGCCGCCCCGAGTACGATGAACGTCATAAACCCCAGAGGACTTTCCTTCCACGCTAGTTCGCCACGGCCAACCATCTCGGCCAGACTAGCCACGATGCCACCGAAGATTATTATTGATATGCCGTTTCCAATACCCCGCTCAGTAATCAACTCCCCCATCCAGACAAGGAGCATAGTGCCTGCCGTCATCGATATCACTATGGTGACGATAGTCAAGGACTCAAGCTGCCCAACAATACCCTGGCTACTCAGCAAGGTCAGCTGCCCATAACCCTGGAGACAGGCCAACGGCACAACCAAGAGATGCGTGATGCGATTGATCTTGCGCTGCCCAGCTTCTCCCTGCTGAGACAAGGCTTGAAGACTGGGAATCACGGGAACCAGCAGTTGCATAATAATCGAGGACGTAATGTAGGGATAAACGCCCATAGCAGCCACGCTGAAGTTCCTCATCGCGCCACCACTGAAAAGGTCAAGCATCCCTAGAAGCTGGTGCTGTGCAAAGAAATCGTGCAACGCATCCAGATCCACCCCCGGCAGAGGAACATGAACCAGAAAACGGAAGATGACCAGAATGCCGAAGGTGAAAAGTATCTTTCGCCTCAGGTCCGGCAATGCAAACGCGTCCTTCATCGCGCGGATGAGACGTGGTTGACTTTCCCTGCTCCGCATACTAAGCCTGCTCTACCCTTCCGCCGACACCGATAATCTTCCTCTTGGCGCTGGCCGAGACCTTATCAACCTTGACCGACAACGAGCGATCAACTTCCCCACCACCAAGTATCTTGGTGGGACGAGACAAAGACTTGATCAGCCCTGCCCCAAGTAATTCGCTGGCATTCACTTCGCTTCCCTCCGGGAAGATGTTGAGCTTGCCGACATTGACAACATTGTATTCAATTCTGAAGATGTTGGTGAAACCCCTCTTTCTTGGCAGCCGTTTGATAAGGGGCAATTGCCCTCCTTCAAACCCGAGGCGTACGCCACCCCCCGAACGCGATTTCTGTCCCTTGCAACCCCGTCCCGAATAGGTGCCGCGCCCACTACCATCCCCCCGGCCCACCCGCCTCGCCTTGTGTCTAGCACCCACAGGAGGTCTCAAGTCATTCAGTTTCACTCTTTTCCTCCTCTTCCTGGGGCCCCAACCCAGCCTCCTCCTCGGTCACGATCCCCCCCGGCTTCCGCAGGCTGGCCAGAGCAAGAATAGTCGCCCTGGCCACATTGACTCGGTTGGCGCTACCCAGGGACTTGCTGCTAATGTCCTTTATGCCTGCCAGTTCAAGCACCGCACGAACAGTATGGCTGGCAATCATGCCACTCCCAGCTCTCGCTGGCTTAAGCAATACACGGGATGCCCCGAACTTGGCCAGGATCTCGTGAGGAATGGTGTTGTTCACAACGGGTACTTCGATCAGCGCCTTTCGTGCCACGGCACCAGCCTTACGGATCGCCTCGGGAACCCCGGTCGCCTTGGCCAGGCCAACTCCCACAAATCCTTGGCCGTCGCCGACCACCATCAAAGCCCGGAATCGAAGCCTCCTGCCACCCTTGACCACCTTAATCACACGGTCAACTCCCATCAGCCGCTCTTGAAGATCCAGCTCCGAAGCGTCGATTTTCAGTTTCCTGTTGATCGCCTTGGTGACTGCTTTCATAAGAGAACCCTTTCGCCTTCCTCACGACGAACTGTCAGAACTGTAGCCCCGCTTGTCTGGCAGCCTCAGCTAAAGCTCTGACCCTGCCGTGATATTGATAACCAGCACGGTCGAAAACCACGCAGTTGATCCCCCTGTCCAATGCCCTCTGAGCCAGCAACGAACCTAGAAGTTCGGCGCTCTTCACGTTTGCCGTTCCCTCAGTTTTCCCCCTAACATCAGCATCAAGGGTACTCGCAGAGACCAGAGTTCGCCCTCGCACATCATCTATGACTTGAGCATAAGTGTGCTTCAAGCTTCGAAAGACACATAGTCTAGGTCGGGCCATTGTGCCCACCACTTTCTCTCTCACTCGCCTATGCCGTATCTTCCGGATTAGACTTGGGGCTGCTCTCTTCATCGCACGACTATCCTTTCGATACCTTACCCGCCTTACCGGGTTTGAGATGCAATTTCTCCTCAGCGTACTTGATCCCTTTCCCCTTATAATGATCAGTCTTGCGTATGGCACGCACTCTGGCTGCCACCTGTCCAACAGCTTCCTTGTCAATGCCGCTGATACGGACACGATCCGTCCCCTCGACGGTGGCGTCCACCCCGGGAGGAAGAGGAAAATCCACGCGGTGACTGTACCCAACCTGAAACGATAGTCTGTCACCAACCTGTTGTACCCTGTAGCCTACTCCCCTCACCTCCAGCACTCGCTCGAAACCCTTGCTCACCCCCTGAATCATGTTGGCCAGGAGACTGCGCGTGAGCCCGTGAAGAGAGCGGTGCACTCTATCATTACTGGGGCGCGCCACAAATAGCTGTCCATCCCTCAGAGAAACGGAGATTTCTGGGTGAAAGCGCCGACAGAGTTCTCCTCTGTCGCCCTTGACCCTTATCTCATCGCCCCTAATCTCCACCTCAACGCCTTGAGGGACGGTGATTGGAAGTAGACCAATTCGTGACATTCGTAGCTCCTACTTCAACTCACCACACATAGCACAGAACTTCACCGCCAAGGTGTCGACGCCACGCCTCGTCTCCAGTCATAATACCCTCGTGCGTGGACAGTATCGCAATACCCAACCCCCCATATACACGTGGGACTTCGCCTTGCTTCACGTAAACCCTCAGACCCGGTTTGCTCACCCTTTCCAGACCCAGCAAAGCTGGCTGCTTGTCCACGTACTTGAGAAGCAGCTTTATCGTCGGCTGTGGCTTGTTGCCCTTCAGGTTCTCGTAGTCAACGACAAACCCCTTCTCCTTGAGGATCTTGGCGATAGCTAACTTGACCGTCGACGAAGGCATCAGCACACTATCATGACCTGCAGCGACGGCGTTGCGAATGCGCGTCAGCATATCAGCAATCGGATCAGTAACCGTCATGTAGACTCCTTACCAGCTCGATTTCATTACTCCTGGAATGTCACCGGTCACAGCAAACTTGCGAAAGCAGATACGACACAAGCCAAATCTGCGCATGTAGGCACGCGGCCGGCCGCATAACTGACAACGGTTACGCTGCTGCACCTTGTACTTGGGTGGTCGCCTTGACTTCGCGATCTTGGATGTCTTTGCCATTTCAATTCTTCCTTAGAGGCATGCCCATTAGCTCCAGCAAGCTCCTCGCTTCACTATCGCGCTTGGCAGTGGTGATTATTGTCACTTGAAGGCCTCGAACTCTGTCTATCTTGTCGTAGTCGATTTCAGGGAAGACTATTTGTTCCCTTATACCCAGATTATAGTTGCCCCGACCATCAAAGGAATCCGGCGATAGGCCGCGAAAATCACGAAAACGAGGCAAGACAACATTGACCAGCCTATCAAAGAAATCATACATTCGTTTGCCTCGCAGCGTCACCATGACTCCAATCGGCATACCAGACCTCAGCTTAAAGGCGGCAACAGACTTCTTCGCCCGTGTGATCACCGGGTGCTGTCCAGAGACCGTGGCCAGGTCTCTCTCCGCCGACTCCAGCGCCTTCGCATTTTGTATCGCTTCGCCCAACCCGATGCTTAGCACTATCTTCTGCAGCTTGGGCAACTGCATGGCGTTCTTGACGCCCAATCTAGACTGAAGCTCAGGAACCACTTGCTTCAGATATTCGTCCTTCAGTCGAGCCGTCATGCGCCAATCCTCTTAATCAATCACCTCTCGGCAGGAGCGGCAAATCCGCACCTTGCTACCATCATCAAGAAGGCGGAATCCGACTCGCGCGGGCTTCCCGCACTTGTTGCACAGTAACATCACGTTCGATACGTGAAGCGGAGCTTCAAGCTCGATTATGCCCGCCTGCCGAGCTGCTCTGCTGGTTCGAGAATGCCGCCTGATCATGTTGGCACCTTCCACCAGCACCTTGTCCTTATCGGGGAAAGCGCGGCGCACTTTTCCCTTTTTCCCTTTGTCTTTTCCAGCTATGACAACAACCGTGTCGTTCTTCCTGAGCTTCACTTCAGAGAACCTCCGGGGCTAAGGATATGATCTTCGTGAACTTCTTCTCTCTGAGTTCCCGAGCCACAGGGCCAAAAATGCGGCTGCCTCTAGGGTTATTTCTCTCACCGAGAATAACCGCGGCATTCTCGTCAAATCTGATATAAGATCCGTCAGAGCGGCGATAGGGCTTGGTCACGCGCACGACCACAGCTTTCACCACCTCTCCTTGCTTTATCACCCCATGTGGCATGGCCTGCTTCACCGTGGCAACGATGACATCGCCAACATGTGCGTACCTTCTCCTCGTTCCGCCAAGAACATTGATGCACATGATTCGCTTGGCTCCCGTATTATCAGCGATCTTCAGTCTGGTGTAACTCTGAATCATTTTCCTTATCAGGCAGGTTCTGCTCGCCTAATTCCTTCCTCGAGACTATCTCCGTTACGCGCCATCGCTTCTCCTTCGACAGAGGACGTGTCTCTATGACCCTCACCTCATCCCCAATTCTGCAAGCATTGTCCTCATCATGGGCCTTATGCTTCCTGATGCGCCTAACGGGTTTTCTGTAGAGCCGATGACGCGATACGGTCTCTACAGCCACGACAACTGTCTTGTCCATCCTATCGCTCACCACCCTACCGACTCTAACCTTTCTCTTTCCCATACGTCATTCACTCCACGCCGAGTTCCTTTTCCCGCAGAATGGTCTTGATCCTGGCGATATTCCTCTTCACCCTATAGAGCTCGCGGTGATTGGCCAACTGGCGT
Organism: Chloroflexota bacterium; assembly: GCA_015222295.1. Lineage (GTDB taxonomy): Bacteria > Chloroflexota > Dehalococcoidia > GIF9 > AB-539-J10 > JADFUZ01. The sequence goes on from JADFUZ010000133.1 coordinate 7,126, forward strand.
GTTGCCAGTTGAAAACGAAGCCTGAAAAGCCTCTCGTGAGCCTCTTCCAGCGCCTTGACTATCTCTCCTTCAGTGAGAACTCGGATTTCACTGGCTTTCAAGTCCCGCTCCTTCTCTGGCGACAAAGCTAGCAGCAATAGGTAGTTTGTAGCATGCCAGGTGGACCGCCCTTCGAGCCATGTCCTCGCCAATGCCAGATAGCTCAAACAAGATTCTACCTCGCTTCACTACGGCTACCCAGTGGTCCGGAGGACCCTTTCCTCCACCCATCCTGGTCTCGGCCGGTTTCTTGGTAACAACCTTGTCCGGGAAGATGCGTACCCACATCCGACCCCCATGCCGCAAATACCGCACAAGAACACGCCGCGTCGCCTCAATCTGCCTCGCCGTTATCCAGGCAGATTCCTCAGCCTTCAAAGCAAAGTCACCAAAGGCGACTGTCTCCCCCCTGTGGGCTCGTCCTTTCCGCCGCCCCCTATGGACCTTACGATACTTTACTCGCTTCGGTTGTAGCACTTCCTCTGCTCACCTCAGGGAATACATCACCCAGATAGACCCATACCTTGATACCAATACGGCCCATCACCGTACGAGCCTCAACGAAACCATAGTCTATGTTAGCGCGTAGTGTGTGCAATGGCATCTGACCTTCGTGCAGCATCTCAGAACGGGCAATTTCACGCCCGCCAAGCCTTCCGGCGCACTTGATCTTTATGCCCTTGGCACCCGCCTGTCGAGTCCGAAAGGCTGCCTGCTTCATCACTCGACGGAAAGGTACTCTGCCTTCAATACGGTCAGCCATGTTTTGAGCTACCAGGCAAGCCACGAGCTCAGGGCGCTCGACTTCCCTTACTGTCAACCTGACCTTCTCCTTACTGACCTTCTCCAATTCAGCCCGCAAGGCTTCCACTTTTTGCCCCCCTCGGCCAATCAGGATCCCAGGGCGGGCGGAATACACTGTCACACTCACCTCCGCCCCCGTCCGCTCAATTTCCACACGAGAAATAGAACATTCCCGGGATTTTCGCTCGATCACACGACGCAACGCAAGATCCTGGCACAAGAGCCGAGCATAATCCTTCTCTGCATACCATTTCGCCTGCCACCACTTGGTAATTCCCAGCCTGAAACCGAAAGGATGTACTTTCTGACCCAAATTACTTCTCCTCGACTGAAACCGTGATACGCGTAGATCGCTTCAAAATAGGACTCACCCTTCCCCTTGATTTTGGACGAAATCTCTTCAGGGTACGCCCCTCCTCAGCGAGAATATCAGCAATCTTGAGATTGCCAGTTGATAGTTGAAAGTTGTTCTCGGCATTGGCAGCCGCCGATTTGATTACCTTTGCTACTGCCCTGGCCGCCGGAGTAGGCAAGAACTTCAGAATAGTCAGAGCCTCGCTGACTTCTCTGCCTCTGACCGTGTTCACTGCCAAGATCACTTTCCTGGGTGAAATGCCTACGTCCTTGGCAACAGCTCTCACTCTCACCTCAGACTATCTCCTCACCTGCGCAGTCACCTTGGCTCTCGTCACGTGCCCCCTGAATGTCCGGGTGGGCACGAATTCCCCCAGCTTGTGCCCAACCATATTTTCAGTGATAAAAATCGGCACGTGCTTTCTTCCGTTGTGCACAGCGATAGTATGTCCGATCATAATTGGCAGCACCGTGGAAGCTCGAGACCAGGTTTTCACCACTGCTTTCTTTCCCGAATTGCTAACCGCTTCGATTTTCTTGACCAATTTTGCATCACAGTAAGGGCCTTTCTTCAGCGATCTTGACATTCTATTCCCTCCGCCTCAGGATCATCCTGTCTGTCACCTTACGACGCCGTGTCTTGCGCCCCAGGGCAGGCTTTCCCCAGGGTGTCTTTGGAGGCATCCCACGCGGAGACCTACCTTCACCACCGCCGTGAGGATGGTCCCGTGGGGTCATAGCTGAACCTCGGACCGAGGGACGCCGACCCATCCGTCTTGTGGTGCCAGCCTTCCCCAGCATCACGTTTCTGTGATCAACATTGCCTATTTGACCAACGGTGGCCCAGCACCTGTGATGAAACCTGCGCAACTCACCCGAGGGCAGCCGCAACACAACGTACTTTCCTTCCCTGCTCAGGACTTGGGCCGCGGACCCGGCACTGCGAACCACCTGGCCGCCTTTGCCAGGTTCAAGTTCAACACTATGCACCAGAGTGCCTACGGGAATTGAGCCCAGCGGCAGCGCATTCCCTGGCTTTCTCTCAACGTCTTCTCCTGCCGTTATGATATCCCCCGTTCCCAGACCCAAGGGCGCCAGCACATAACGCTTTTCCCCGTCAGCGTAGTGAATCAAGGCAATCCGGGATGAACGGTTGGGGTCATACTCAATGGAGGCCACTCTTCCCCGAATACCGACCTTGTCTCGCTTGAAATCGATGATTCGGAGTTTGCGTTTGCTCCCTCCTCCTCGATGACGCACCGTTATCACACCTCGGTTGTTGCGTCCAGCCTTCTTCGCCAGGGGAACGAGCAACGATTTCTCAGGAGCTACTTTGCTCAGCTCCTCAAAAACCGCCCCAACCTTACCCCTTCTCCCCGGAGAAGTTGGATTATAGATCTTCAGTGCCATAGTTTATCTTCCATCGCCCACAGTCATATTGCTATTTATGCTTCCTTTGCCAGCGCGTCTTCTTCAGAAGCTTCCTGTGTTGGTGCTTCGACATCTTCTTCTTTCTCCACTTAACAACCGATCCCAAAATTCACCTCTCATTCCTCGCCAGCTAGAGACCAGGAACGTATGGACTGCCGTCTAGCCAGAGCCCTAGACACCTTCAAAGAAACCTACTTTGTATCCAGGCTCCAGGCTCACTATCGCTTTCTTCCAAGAGGAACCCGTGACTTCTCGCCTTCCCAGTCTCTTTGTCTTTCCTGAGACAGTCATCACGTTGACTTTGGCCACCTTGACTTTGAAGGCCTTCTCAACCGCCTCCTTGATCTCACGTTTGCTAGCTCCTCTGGCCACCTCGAACGCATACTTATTCGCTTGCTGAAGCAAGGTAGATTTTTCCGTAATCAACGGACGGCGCAACACTTCAAACAGGTGCATTCTCAATTGCCTCCTGTCCCCAAATACGCTCCATGTTGCGCAACGCAGGAACCGTTACTATCAACATCTCATACGAGAGTAAGTCCAACACGTTGAGCAGCGCCGACGGTAGAACCTTCGTTTTCGGTAGATTGCCGGCCGACTTCACCAGACTAGGCTGTGACTGGGCTGTGACAATCAGAACAGACGAATCAGCCTTGAGCGCTGACAGGATACCAAGCATTTCTTTCGTCCTCGGCCGTTCAAATTTCGGTTCTTCTACCACCTTCATATTTCCCTCCCTGACCTTGGAGGAGAGAAGGCACTTCAAAGCCAAACGCCTCATTTTCCTTGGCATGGATTGCCGATATGACCGCGGTTTGGGCCCAAAAACTACACCCCCTCCTCGAAGGAGAGGTGACTTCTTGTTTCCTCGCCTCGCCCTGCCAGTACCTTTCTGGCGGTAGAGTTTCGCCGTACTGCCACTAACCTCACTCCTTGTCTTGGCGGACGCGGTTCCCTGACGCTTGTTAGCGAGCTGTCTCACAACAGCCTGATGGACTACCGCCTCATTAAAGGGCACAGCAAAAATGTCATCCCTGACCTCCACGTGGTCAGTAACCTCGCCAGGCAAATCGTGAACGGGAATCTGCACTCTATCTCTCCACTTTCTCAATGACCAACGATCCTTTTTTCCCCCCAGGAACCGTCCCCTGGACCAAGAGCAAGTTGCGGTCCGCATCGACTCTGACCACTTGCAGGTTCCGCGCAGTGACCTTCCTGTATCCCATGTGCCCCGCCATCTTCTTCCCCTTGAGCACACGGCCAGGATCTGTGGTAGCACCAATTGAACCAGGAGCACGATGGCGGTCAGATTGCCCATGAGTTTTTGGTCCGCCGCTGAAATGGTAACGTTTCACCACGCCAGCAAATCCCTTGCCTTTTGACAAGCCACTTACGTTTATCAAGTCACCCGGCTTCAGGAAGCCAACGTCCACTCTGTCACCACGTTTGGCTGAGCCAATATCCTCAGCTCTGAACTCGTGGAGATAAGCAAGCCTGGCTATGTCTCGGAGATGCCCTCCCTCTGGAGCGTTCAGGCGCTTGACTTCCCCAAAGCCCAGTTGAACAGCACTATAGCCATCCCCCTCTTGTCTCTTTACCTGCGTAATAAAGCAGGGACCTGCCTCAATGGCAGTTACCGCTACGACCTCCCCGTTCTCCAAGAACAGCTGGGTCATACCTCCTTTTCTACCGATAATGCCCTGTAACATAGTCTCGCTACAACTTGATATCTATCTGTACGCCCGAAGCCAGGTTGACTTGAGTTAGCGCATCTACGGTCTTGGGAGTAGGCTGTAGAATATCGATGAGCCGCTTATGAGTGCGGATTTCAAACTGCTCCCTGGAATCCTTATCAATGTTGGGTGAGCGGATAACGCAGAATTTCTCTATGCGCGTGGGCAGAGGAACAGGCCCAACAACCACGGCTCCACTGCTCTCTACAGCAGCCACTATTTGCCTCACCGACTCATCAACCAGTCTGCGGTCGAAACCCTTGATCCTAACCCGGACTTTCTGACTGCTCATCCGGCCACCTTCGTTCCAGCCCTAGCCTGCTCCCCCAAACCAGGAGGCAATTCCTCATAGCGGTAGAACTCCATAGTGTGGGTTGCCCTGCCCTGACTCAGGGATCTCAACTCAGTGGCAAAGCCAAAACTCTCCCCCAGCGGGGCAAAACACCGAATAATACAGAAATCCTCCTGGGTTTCGATGCCATCGACTCGAGCCCTTCGTGCACTTAGATCGCCAATGATATCTCCCAGGAACTGGACTGGAGTTACTATCTCCACCTTCATGATCGGTTCCAGTAGGACCGCCTTAGCCTTCGCTACGCCACTCTTCACAGCCATGGACCCTGCTACTTTGAAGGCTAACTCTGAGGAATCCACTTCGTGGAAGCTCCCATCACACAAAGCGACTTCGATATCCACGATAGGGTACCCGGCCGGCCCACCAGTTTCTATGGCCTCTCTGACCCCCGCCTCCACTGAAGGAATGAACTCTCTGGGTATAGCGCCGCTTCGAATTCGGTTCCTGAACTCCAATCCGCTACCCCGTGCACCTGGTTCGAGCCTGAGCCAGACATGCCCATACTGTCCCCTACCACCGGATTGGCGAATGAATCTCCCCTCAGCATCCACAGGTACTGTGATAGTCTCTTTGTATGCCACTCGCGGCCTGCCCACATTTACCTTAACCCCGAATTCACGCCACATCCGGTCCACCAATACCTCAAGGTGCAATTCACCCATGCCCGAAATCAAACCCTGACCGGTCTCCTGATCGTGCCGCACCTTGAAGCTGGGATCCTCATCGCCCAGCTTGGCCAGGACTTCATCCAGCTTGTCCTCATCAGCCTTGGTCTTAGCCTCAATCGCCATTGAAAGCACCGGCGAGGAGAAATGTATTGGCTCAAAGAGGAGAGGCCGAGCAACATCACAAAGGGTGTCACCTGTAGTCGTGCCCTTGAGCCCAACGGTAGATATGATGCTCCCCGCATCAGCTTCACCTACCTCTTCGCGACGATTAGCATGCATGAAGTATAGTCTCCCCAGCCGCTGCTTTTTCCCCTTGCTCGCGTTGAGAACCTGCGCCCCCGATTTCACATTCCCCGAATATATACGCAGGTAGGTCAGCCTCCCCATGAAGGGATCGGAGACAACTTTGAACGCCAGAGCTGAAAGGGGCTCATCATCGCTCGCGCGGCAGTGAATCTGTCGCCCAGTTCTGGGATCAATAGCGGGAATAGGAGGAATATCTGAGGGCGAAGGAAGATAGGCCACAACAGCGTCAAGCAATGGTCGAATCCCTCTGCCCCTCAGAGCGCTGCCGCATAGAATGGGCACTATTTCACCGGATACCGTCAGCCTTCTGATAGCTGCTTTCATCTGTGAAACAGAAATCTCTTGGCCTTCCAGATACATGAACATGATCTCGTCGTCACTTTGAGCCAGCTTCTCGACAAGAACCTGGTAGCGGTGAGCCACATCAGTCCTATCACTCTCCGGTATAGGCTCCTCCACGGGCATCAGTTCAGCATCAGCGGGAAAGACAACTGCCTTATTCTCCACAATGTCAATGATTCCCCGGAAGGAACTCTCCGTACCTAGCGGGACCTGTATGGGTAGAACCCTGGCTCGTAGCCTCCTCTCAATCATACTCACTGTGCGATGGAAATCGGCGCCAACCCTGTCCATCTTGTTTATGAAACAGATCCTGGCTACGTTATACCTGTCCGCTTGCCGCCACACCGCTTCCGATTGAGCTTCCACTCCCGCCACGGCATCAAGGACCACAACCCCACCGTCCAAGACACGCAGACTGCGCTCAACCTCAGCGGTGAAATCCACATGTCCCGGGGTATCGATAATGTTGATGCGGTGGCCGTCCCAGTCACACGTGGTAGCCGCCGATGTAATGGTGATGCCACGTTCCCTCTCTTGTTGCATCCAATCCATCACAGCCGTGCCCTCATCAACCCCACCAATCTTGTAGGTACGCCCCGTGTAATAGAGAATCCTCTCTGTCACGGTTGTTTTGCCCGCGTCTATGTGAGCAATGATTCCTATGTTTCGTATCTTTTCCAAGGGGAAAACCCGTGACATCGTTCCGTCCTTCGCATCAAGTACTGCTCTCACTGTACTAATCTCACCAGCGGTAGTGGGCAAAGGCCCTGTTGGCCTCGGCCATCCTATGTATATCGTCACGCTTCTTGACCGTAGCACCACGGCCCTGAATCGCATCCAGCAGTTCAGTTGCCAGCCTGTCCTTCATTGTCTTCCCGGTACGCCCCCGAGCCGAGGCAATAAGCCAGCGCATGGCTATCGAACGCCCACGGCCCCTCTCTACCTCCATAGGGACTTGATAGGTGGCTCCTCCAACACGGCGAGGCTTAACCTTTAGCAGCGGGGTAGCATTCACAACCGCTTGCTCCAGGAGCTCCGCGGGGTCACCACTGAGCTGTCGGCTAACCAGATCCATCGCGTCGTAGACAATACGCTCAGCAGTAGCCTTCTGGCCCCTCATCATAACTGCGTTGATGAGCTTGGCCACAGTAGCACTGTTATACTTGGCGTCCGGAACCGTGGTTCCCCTCTTTGCTTTTCTCGCCCTTCTTGGCATCTATCAAATCACCTTCATTGCTCTTTCGGGCGCTTGGCCCCATAGAGGCTACGACTTCGCCTCCGGTTAGCCACCCCTTCAGTGTCCAGAACGCCACGAACAATGTGATAACGGATTCCAGGAACATCCTTGACCCGGCCTCCGCGAAGCAGAACCACAGAATGCTCCTGCAGATTGTGCCCCTCGCCGGGAATATACGCATTCACCTCTATACCATTAGTCAGCCGCACACGCGCGACCTTCCGCAGCGCCGAGTTTGGCTTCTTGGGCGTAACAGTCTTGACTAGAATGCAGACACCTCTTTTCTGTGGCGACCCTTTGGTCCACCTGGTTCGGCCCTTCAGGGCATTATAGATGTAGTGCAATGACGGGCTTTTCGTCCGCTTCTCAATTTTCCTTCGGCCCTTGCGAACAAGCTGATTAACCGTCGGCATCTGTTGAGACCTCCAAATTCTGGGCAATCAGAAGGCCGCCTAGCTTACCGGTCTACTTCCCTCAGGATCCACCCGGCCTTGACTAGCCGGCCTTTTGACTACTATAGCCGTTTGCTTCCCAGTAGACTCCGGCCTATAATCTAACACGAAGACACCAGATTGTCAAAGAGGCGCAGCGATAGATGGTTTCAGTTGCATTCTTCACCGATTCCTGGTATACTAGCGTTACGGTCAAATGGGATCTAGGAAGTGGGCATAGCCCACTTTTTTGTTAGATTCAATTATGTGGCGCTGAAGGAAAATGAAGACGGAGTTCATGGCTGCTGTAACTCAACTCTCCTTTGAAAGGAACTTGTCCAAGCAGGTCGTTCTGGCAGCACTGGAATCAGCCCTCGCCTCAGCCTACAAGAAGGAAGCTTTCTCTCCTGACGAAGACGTGATCGTCAAGATTGACCCTGAAGCTGCCGAGATCAGAGTCTATACCAGAAAAACTGTAGCTGAGCCAGTCACAAATTCACTCACAGAGATCTCCGTCGACGAGGCCCGCCAGTTGCGCGACGGTGTCCAGCTCGGCGAAGTAGTAGAGATAGAATCCACTCCCAGGGGTGCGGGGCGCATTGCTGCTCAAGTAGCAAGGCAGGTTGTCCTTCAACGACTGCGCGAAGCGGAGCACCAGGCGGCCTACGAGCAATTCATCGGCAGAGAAGGCGAACTCGTGGCGGGGACGATACAATTCATCCAGGCCAACCAGATTTACGCCAACCTGGGCAAGAGAGAGGCAATACTTCCAGCCAATGAGCAACTGCCCAACGAGCGTTACTACGTAGGACAGCAACTGAGATTCTACCTTTTGGAGACCAGCCAGGGCTCCAGGGGGCCCCGAATAGTGGTCTCTCGCTCTCACCCCAACTTGGTGCGTCGCCTTTTCGAACTGGAAATCCCCGAGTTCCGCAGTGGTGTCTTGGAGTTACGAGCAATAGCTCGTGAAGCCGGGTATCGAAGCAAGGTCGGCGTGTCGAGCCGTCAAGATGGCGTCGATCCTGTAGGCTGTTGCTTGGGACCACGAGGAATTAGACTGCAAAGCATTATCAGTCAGCTGAATAATGAGAAAATAGACGTGATCCCGTGGCATGCTGACCCCAGCCTGTTTATTTCCAGCGCGCTCAGCCCATCTCAGGTATCCAGCATTGAACTCAACGAACCGGAGAAGACAGCTACTGTGGTTGTCCCTGACAGACAGTTGTCTCTAGCCATAGGAAAAGGAGGGCAGAACGCCAGATTGGCGGCAAGACTCACGGGTTGGCGAATTGACATCAAGAGCGCTTCCGCCGCCCAAGCAGAAAGGCCTACTTTGCCAGAGGTCGCTCCCGAGCCTGCTCTAGAAGCCGAATTGCTTTCCGGCGTAGCAAGCGAGACTCAAGAGGTAGAACCAGCTCCTGAGCAGGCAGGCGAGAAGCTAGAGGCGCTTCTGGCCAGTGATGTGTTCAGACAGGTTGTAGAGGCTCCTTCCGAAGAACAGGAGAAGGTGAGTCGAATTCGCTTCGCCGAGGATGTTCTTCCCGCCAAGAAGAAAGAGTCAATACCGAAGAAGGAAAAAGTCCAACCCAAGGGACGCAAGAAACGAAAGGTCTATTTCGAGGATGATGCACCAGAAGAGTAAGTATATCCCTCAACGCACCTGCATCGCCTGCCAGCAAAAGACAGACAAGAAAGACCTAATCCGTTTGGTGCGTACCGACAAGGGGAGTATCGAAGTAGATATGTCGGCCCGGAAACCAGGGAGAGGCGCCTACCTGTGCCCCAAGAGACGATGCTGGGAAATGGCGCTAGGACGGAAGCGATTGGAACGCGCCTTGCGAACGAACATCGATGACGCTAATCGTGAGACCTTACTGGCGTACGACAAGATCTTTCCTGAAGGAGACCTAACTTGACAGGCGAAAAGAGAGAACCTGCGACTGACATTAAGACAAGGCGGACCCGCGAGACAAGTCACCCGGCTTTACCCAAACTCGAGCTGCCAGCTTCCATGACTGTGAAACACCTCGCCGACAGCCTTGGTGTGGAGCCCGCCAGAGCTATCAAGCAACTCATGCGGCGAGGCGTCATGGTCAATATCAATCAAACCATCGACTTCGATACCGCTGCTGCGATAGCTAAAGATCTGGGCTACGGCACCAAGCGAAAGCCAGAGCAGCACGTCAGGCCTGCTCGCAGGAGAGGGAAGGGGGACAAGCCACAGGTGCGGCCCCCGGTGGTTACAGTGATGGGACATGTCGACCACGGCAAGACGACGCTCCTCGATGTCATAAGAAGAACCAATGTCACTGCTCACGAGGCCGGAGCTATTACTCAACACACCGGCGCTTATCAAACAGTGGTGGACGGACGCAAGATAACTTTCCTGGACACTCCTGGACACAAGGCCTTCACCGCTATGAGGGCTCGTGGAGCTCAGGCGACTGACATCGTCGTCCTGGTCGTGGCCGCCGACGACGGTGTCATGCCCCAGACCATTGAGGCTATAGACCACGCCAAAGCTGCTGGCGTGACTATCGTCGTTGCCATCAACAAGACTGACAAACCTGATGCCAACACCGACCGGGTAAAGCAGCAACTCGCTGATCAAGGCCTGGTCATTGAGGAATGGGGAGGCGAGATTGTCTGCGTTCCAATTTCAGCCAAGAAGGAACAAGGGATATCGGACCTGCTGGAAAACTTGTTCCTTGTTGCTGACATCCTGGAACTGAAGGCCGACCCACATGTCGTTGCCGAAGGTGTTGTCATTGAGGCCAAGCTGGACAAGACTAAAGGTGCCCTGGCTACCCTCCTGGTTCAGAAGGGCACTATTGCCCCAGGCGAAAATGTCGTAGCCGGACATAACTGGGGCAGAATCAAGGCCATGTTCGACGACAAGGGCAGGCGGGTCGACAAAGCTGAGCCATCGACACCCGTCGAGGTTCTTGGCTTGAATGGTGTCCCACGCGCAGGGGAATTGTTCACCGTAGCTACGAACGAGCACGAAGCGCGAAGCGTCGTCAAGGGACGAGAGGCTACGAGACGTCCACCGCCCGCAAGCCTAAGCTCTCTTTCCAGCCAGATAAGTAGCGGGCAATTGAAGGAACTCAACATAGTGCTGAAGACGGATGTCCAGGGCAGCATCGAGCCAATAAGAAACTCCATAGAGCAACTGAGCACTGAAAAGGTGAGAGCCAGCATTATCCACGCCAGCAGCGGCAGCATAACGGAGACCGACGTACTTCTGGCTTCGGCCTCGAAAGGAATTATTATCGGTTTCAACACAAGTCCGGCACCGGGGGCACAGCAGCTAGCTGAGTCAGAAGGAGTAAGCATTCAACGTTACGACATAATCTACAGGCTAGAGGAAGACATGGACAGCCTTCTGAAGGGCATGCTTGAGCCAACCTGGGCTGAGGTGCTTGGCGGACGCGCTGAGACACGAGCTATATTCTCTAGCAGCAAGTGGAACAAGGTGGCAGGAGTCTACGTCAAGGAAGGCACACTGTGGCGAAACGCCAAAGTCAAGATACTGCGGCAGAACGACGTGGTGTGCGAGTCTAAGGTCGTGGGCCTGAAGCGCTTCAAGGATGATGTCACCGAGGTAGCGGCTGGGCTTGAGTGCGGCGTGGCGGTGGAGGGATTCAGCGATTTCCAGATCGGCGACATTATCGAACTGTACCGAAAGGAAAAGGTAAGCTAGGACACTGCTCCCGTCTCCCTACCCGGGTTTCGAGAGGCCTGAATGTCAAGGCGCACTGAGCGACTGAACAAAGCTATCAAGCAAGAAATCAGTAGACTGCTTGAACGCGAGGTCAACGACCCAAGACTTGGCAATCTCATTTCCGTGACCGAAGTCTCAGTATCACCTGACCTCAAGTATGCCAAAGTATTTGTCAGCATCTTGGGAAATGAAGAGAACAAGACAGAGATGCTGGCCGGTTTCAATTCCGCTTCTGGATTCCTGCGCAGGGAACTGGCCTCGCACTTGAGCTTGAGAACCGTTCCGCAGCTCAGCTTCCACTATGATGACTCTATTGAGCGGGGAGCAAGGGTGCTGGAACTCATCCGGCAAGTTGGCAACGCAGACAAGCCTCTCACCTGAATTTGCATCGTGAGCCCACCGGGGGACAGGTGCCTCGTCGGACTGGTGCCACTACCTATTCAATCCCGCACAGTCTCTTGGCAGCTTTCTTCTTCCCATCCAGGTTGCTCTGTCTCCCAATCATGATTTTCTGGGCCTGAGGCGAGCCCGCCCCGTGCATCGACTCGGGCAAATAGCAAGCTGCCCCAAGACCCATCGTAAGGCTCTCAACCAGCCGCATCATGCGTATGCGGTCTTCCGCGGGGACTGCTCCGGCGCCCTTCAGGTATTTGGCTACGTAATTGCCTACTCTGGGGTGTCTAAGATCCTTCTCAGAAGGCATGGTTACTACCGCTCCGCCAGCAATCTCATGTGCTATCTTGGCCAACTCGTAAGGGATCCTGGTTACGTGTAGTTTGGTGATATTAGCCATCAAGGAATTGACGTAGTAGGTGCCCGAGGACTCCCTGTGACCTTCATGGGCACAGGCAAGACTGCAACAGAATATGGTTTCATTGAGATGAACCATCTCAGTGATCTTGTCCCTGACGTGAGGAGCTTTCGCGATACCGTTGTATTCAGCAATCGTCTGCGTAGCACCAATCAAGACATCTCCCATGCCCGCCTTGCAAGCGTAGCTCTGGCGGTGATATGAGGCAAATTTCTCCACGAGGTCAGCGGCAAACTCGTGCTCCTTGTACATGAAGACCCGCTGCCAGGGAACAAAGACGTCATCGAAAATCACCATGCATTCGTGTCCCCCGTAATAGAGATTGCCAACGTCAAAGGTCTGGCCCTCCATCTTTCGTGTATCGCAGGGCTGCCTCCCATAGATATACATGATGCCCTTGGTATCGCTTGGTATGGCGAAAACAACCGCGTAGTCCCTATCTTCCTCTCGCATAGCTCTGGTGGGCATCGCGATGATTTCATGTGAATTCAAGGCCCCGGTCTGGTGCAACTTGCTGCCGCGCACTACTATGCCATCCCCGCTCTCGTCGACCACGCGAAGATACTGATCTGGGTCCAGCTGCTCAGCGGGGCGAAGGCTTCTATCGCCTTTCGCGTCTGTCATAGCTGCGTCACAGGCAAGGTCATTCTCCTGCACATATTCCAAGTACTGCAAGAAACGTCTGTTGTAGTCCGTCCTGTACTTCCGGTCGATATCGTGAGTGACTATGGAAAGGGCATTCAGGGCATCCATGCCAGCGCAACGCTGAAAACAGGCACCCGTATAGCAACCCAGCACTCTCCCCATCTTTGACTTGTTGACCAGGTCAGCGTTACTCTGATGGATATGAGTGAAGCGGTTAATCCTCTTTCCTGTCACGTGAGAGATAGCCGTCATAGTATCCCCCCGGGCAAGTTCATAAGTCGCCGCCATCGCATTTGCTGAAGGCCTGATAACGGGATGATCCACGGTATTCCCTACACGTTCCCCAAACATGTAGACCTCCAGTTTCAGTTCTCTCAAGCTGTCAAAATATTCTTCCTTTGTCTTCATGACCAACCTCCGCAATTGCCACCTGGGGGAGACCCGTTAGAAATCCACTGATGTTTCACCCTTTTCCTCTGCCGTCCCTGACACTGAGAAAGACAATCCGGAGAGCTATGGACTGGCAGTTGCCTCCTCACTGCGCGGCGGCTGCGTTCTGGACACAACCCCCGAAGTCAGATATGCCCTATCTTGTGGCAATCAGGCCAGAAGCGCTCTGGCGATCACCATCCGTTGAACCTCTGATGTCCCTTCGTATATTTGGGTGAGCTTGGCGTCACGGAAGTACCGCTGCATCGGAGAATCCATCATATAGCCATAGCCACCGAATATCTGGATGCCCTTCACAGCCATATCCATGCACGCCTCGCTAGCGCAAAGCTTGGCCATAGCCGCCTCTTTGGAAATGCGCGCACTCTCATCATACAACGAGGCTGCCTGGTACGTGAGTAGCCTTGCTGACTGCACCTTCACAGCCATGTCCACCAACATCCACTGAATCGCCTGGCTCTGGCTAATTGGAGCTCCGAACTGTTTCCTCTCCTTGGCGTAGTCTATTGCATGCTCCAGAATAGCTTGCCCGATGCCCACTGCCTGCGCCGCGATGCCCAATCTGCCTTCGTCCAGAGTCGCCAGACATATCCTCATCCCTTTTCCCTCAGCACCCAGCCGATTGGATTCTGGCACTCGAACATTGTCGAACACTAACTCAGTATTGGTAGCACCACGCATACCCAGTTTCTTATACTGTGGCGCTCTGCTGAATCCAGGCGTGTCGGTTTCCACAATGAAAGCTGTCATGCCACGCGGCGCCAGCGCCGGTATGCTGGCAAACACAACCACGATGTCACTAACGGGACCATTGGTGATGAATAGCTTCGACCCGTTTATGATATACGAATCGCCATCCCTTACCGCGGTGGTCTTAATGGCCGATATATCGCTCCCGGCCTCAGCCTCGGTGATGGCAAAAGACCCTATCTTCTCGCCTCTCGTCAGCGGCGGCAGGAACTTCCTTTTTTGTTCCTCGGTCCCGTACAAATATATGGGGCGAGCACAGAGGCTGATATGTGCGTCTATGATGTCACAGGTGGAAGCACAAGCCTTGGCGAGCTCCTCCATGACAACGACTAGGGCAATCATACTGCCTCCGGTGCCCCCATACTCGGGCGGGATTGCCATTCCCGTAAACCCCAACTCAGCCATCTTCTTGAAGTTGTCCATGGCAAACTGTTCCGCTTCATCTACCTCAGCCGCTACGGGCTCCAGTTCCTTCTTGGCGAAACCCCGCGCCGTCGCCTGCAGCATTTTCTCCTCTTCAGTCAAATGGAAATCCATAGCCCTTGCCTCCTTCTATCCGTCTATCCGGCCCGTGCCTCACAGTTGCCCACCAGGACTCCTTGCTCTCGGCTCTCTCTCGTCCTAGCTCTCCGTCGAAAACCTGGGCTGTCTCTTCTCTCTGAAAGCCCGCAATCCTTCCTCGAAATCATTGTTGCCAGCATAGAATGCTGCCACAAGTTCGGCCTCAACTCCACATAAGTCGTACATCTTTGCTGTGGTGGCCGCGTTGACCATTCTCTTGACCAGTCTGATCGCCGTCGGACCCTTCGCCGCGATACTCCTGGCCATATCCAGTGAAGCATCCATGAGTTCCTCATGGGGCACAACCTTATTCGCCAGTCCGATAGTCAACGCTTCTTGTGCACCTACTTTCTCGCAAGTCATGATCATCCTCTTGGCATTGGAGGGACCAACGAGGGCAAGAAGACTATACAGGCAGCTATTCGAGTAGGGGATACCCAGGCTGGTCTCAGGAATACTGAAGTACGCTTCCTCGGACGCAATCCTGAAATCGCAATTCGTCACTATGCACAGTCCTAGCCCAATACATGGGCCATTGACTGCGGCAATTGTCACCTGATGCAGGTTTTCCAGACTCCGCACGATATCCTGCCCATTCTGCTGGTAAAGTCTTTCGTTGGCTTGCTGAGGCCTCTTGTACCACCCGTCTCTTCCCTCCTCGCTTACGTCAATCCCGGCGCAGAATGCCCTCCCCGCCCCCGTGAATATCACTAGGCGCGTCTCCAGGTCCACTCTCAGATTATCAATCAGTTCTTTGAAGTCGAAGAGATACGACAAGGTAAAGGCATTGAGTTTCTCCGGGCGGTTTATGGTCACTGTGGCAATCGGCCCCGACTTCTCCACTACGAAGCTTTCTTCCTCCATCTTGTTCTCCTTTGGCAACTCCCAGCCCGGCAAGCGTTGCTCCGGGCTCCCCCTTCTCACGAGCGTAGCTACGCTGCTCCCCTTTGAGCTTCGAATTGAATCACAAATCACACCCTATGTCCATTCAGCAGCAGGTACGCCATCGCTTGACACCTTTCTCAGCCATCTGTCTTGCCGCCAAGCACCGGGCCCCAGATGCTTTGACGGGACGCACCAAAAGTGCTAGCTTACTGGCAAGCGGGAGTTAATTGCAGTCGTTACAGGGATTGCCCTGGAGCTTGGTGCCCAGGACGCTACCAGAATCTCAGGACAGGAGGCATGAACTAATGAGTCGAAGAGTGGAGAAAAACTATGAGCACGGCACGCATATCGCAGAATTCGTGGATGAGCTCTCACCCCTGGGAGAAGACCGGAAGACAATCTTTCTGCCCGATACAGGGATTGACAGAATGGTTGAATTAGGTGGCCGTACCCTGGGAATATTCCTGTCCGAAATCATGTCTCCCCTGGCTGCGAAGTTTGGTGATGAGGTCTGGGAAGTTGCTAGGAAAGCGATGTACGAAGTTGGCCGCCGGCGCGCGCCAAGTCTGGTGCGAACCATGAAAATCAACGACCTCAACGACGCTCGCTGCCTGGGAAGGATAATGGACATTGAGGACAGCAACTCCGGCGTGAGGGGCGAGTGGATTGAGACCGGCAAGAAGAGAGCGGTGAAGCATGAGTATGAATGCTCTCAGGCCAAGCCATATGAGAAATGCCCTCAGGTGTGCAGCATACTTCTTGAGGCTATGGAAGAGGGCACTTTCGACGCCCTGGGTGTCAAAGTCAGGAAACCCCTCATCACCAAGATACTGCCAGCGGGCGACCCATACTGTGAGGTAGTTGTTGAGTTGGAGGACTGAACGCAAGAGGAAACACAGAAACCGGCAAGTACCAGGCTATCCTCTACGAACGATTGACCCGAGGGGGGGGGTCAGGTGGGGTTTTCCTTTTCCATTATTATCTCGCCGGCTATTCGAGCTGCCTTCCCAGGCGGGACACGGCATTTCTGGTAACCCCCAGACTCCTCAAACTCCCTGGACTCAGCAGGGTCCGCCAAGTCGAAGCTTCTGCCACACTGCAGTTTGACAATATCACGGCACATCATACTGCCAAACTCCTTCTCAAACCTGCGGCAGAATCTTCTTGCTGGCCTGATTGCTCTCAGGAATCCCTCCCAGTCATCTAGGCTTTCCCGCCCATACGCTAACCCAATGGCCATAAGCCCACCGATTACTGCTCCGCAGGTCTCCCCCCTTAGAGCAATGCCAGGCATAGCCGTAGCCGCCTTGAATGTCAATTCATCACCCAGATGGAATTGCTCTTGAAGCGCCAGGAGGCATCCTTGAGCGCAGCAACCTGACCTTTCTTCATAATCCCCTGCTCTTTCTTCGAGTTGATTGAGGGTTTCTTCTCTCAAGCCTTCATCTGACATTCTGCCATCCTCCTTCTGCCAAATCACAATGGTCTGGCGTGCTATTCCCCTCGGCCCGCCGCCAAGCATGGCTGAAACTCCGGTTTTTTTCAAGCTTCCGCTCCCGTCCAGCACACCTTGAACATGACGTTCTCTTCCAGCCTGTCCCTTCACAGCCACATCAGCGCCGGCCAACCCGCCTTGTCCGAAGCCTGACCTGGGCTTACAGAGCACCCGAGATGTTGACACGGCCACGCGAAAAGATGTAGGGTAGTTTCGTTGCTTGGCAGAGAAAGGAGGCAGTTGTAATGCAGGCCTATTGTTTTAAGTGCCGAAGAAAGACCGAGATAAGGAACGCGGAACAGGTTACTCTGAGAAATGGGAGGCCGGCGGTTCGTGGCGCTTGCTCGTCGTGCGGAACAAAGGTCTTCAGAATAGGCAAGGGTTGAGACCTCTATCACGGTGCGGAGCGGAGTTGGTGGGGCATCTCTTCCTGGTGGGGTGAGGAACTCGGTAGCGGGTACGGACACAGGGCGGACAGTCTTTTCAGCAACAACAAGGAGGGAGAATTTACTATGGAAAGAATCAACGTAGCTATCATAGGTGCAGGCAATTGTGCCTCTTCGCTGGTTCAAGGCGTTCACTACTATGCAAATGCCAAGGAAGATGAATTTGTTCCTGGCCTGATGCACGTCAATCTGGGAGGTTATCACATATCCGACATCAAATTTGTGGCTGCATTTGATATTGACAAGAACAAGGTCGGCCAGGACTTATCCACTGCGATTTTCACCCCACCCAACAATACCTTCAAGTTCTGCGATGTACCCGAGACTGGTGTTACAATCCGCCGCGGCATGACCCACGACAGCCTGGGCAAGTACCTGTCTCAAATCATCACCAAGGCACCAGGCCCAACCGCGGACATAGTACGGATCCTTAAGGAGACTGAAACTGACGTGGTGATTAACTACTTGCCAGTTGGCAGTGAGGAGGCGACCAAGTGGTACGTGGAACAAGTGCTGCAAGCCGGCTGCGCCTTCATAAACTGCATGCCCGTGTTCATTGCTCGTGAGCCTTACTGGCAGAATCGATTCGCCGAGTATGGACTGCCGACTATTGGCGACGACATCAAGTCTCAGGTAGGTGCTACTATCACCCATCGTGTGCTGACCAGGCTTTTCCGAGACCGGGGCGTTCGATTGGAGCGAACCTACCAGTTGAACTTCGGTGGCAATATGGATTTCTATAACATGCTTGAGCGAGAACGTCTGGAGTCTAAGAGGATCTCCAAGACGAATGCCGTCACGTCTCAGTTGGACTACGACCTCGGAGCTGACAACATCCACGTTGGCCCCAGCGACTATGTTCCCTGGTTGGCTGACCGCAAGTTCTGCCACATCAAGATGGAAGGCCGCACCTTCGGCGATGTCCCGCTGAACCTGGAACTGAAGATGGAGGTATGGGACAGTCCCAATTCGGCCGGCGTGGTTATTGACGCCATAAGATGTTGCAAACTGGCCCTGAACCGGGGCCTCAGTGGAACGATTGTGGCGCCTGCGGCCTACTTCATGAAATCTCCGCCAGTCCAGTATTCTGACGACGAAGCTCGTTCCAAAACCGAAGCTTTCATCA
Source organism: Chloroflexota bacterium (assembly GCA_015222295.1). Classification (GTDB taxonomy): domain Bacteria; phylum Chloroflexota; class Dehalococcoidia; order GIF9; family AB-539-J10; genus JADFUZ01. Next base: position 25,719 of record JADFUZ010000133.1, read on the forward strand.
CAGGAGAGGAGCAGGGAGAACCCATCTCATTGCCTCAGCCATGGCTAGCCGAGATCAGGATATGAACCGCTTTCTCGGCAAAGCAGCAACAGCCTCTAGCAGGGCACGCTAGGAACATAAGACTAACTTGTGTTCTCTTGCCCGGTGAAACCCGAATGAATAGCAGAACCGGGCGAGGCACGGTGAGTCACCATGATTACCCTGATAGTGACAACGGATTCTGGAGCAGTGGATCTCTACTCCCAGAAACTTGCAGAGAACCTGGACGTCCCCAAGGTCTATACCGATATTTATACGCGCATCCGCGAGAGATTCAATATCTCTTGGTTCTCAAGAGAAGCACTCGCGCCTATCTCAGAGGACTGGAATTTCGTAAGGATGCTTAACAGGCTTGGCGGCATAGTTCACTTGCCCAATCAACACTTGGGGCGCTACGGCAATCTGTTGAAGCTGCCCTACATCATAACCGTGCACGATATCATCAGGTACTTGGACCTCAAAGGATACAGCACCTACATCCACCGCCCCAATCTCAGGGACAGGTTCTACTTCAGCCTTGACTACCGGGGCATCAGCAAGGCAGCGAAGATTATCGCGGTGTCTGAAGCCACCAAGAGAGACCTCACGCATCACCTCGGAATACCTGACCGGCAGATAAGCGTCGTTTACCCTGGTGTTGACCACGCAATTTTCAGGCCATCGCCCCAGGCAAGTAGACTCAAGCATCCCTATGTTCTCTTCGTTGGCTCGGAGCATCCAAGGAAGAACCTGTTCACCTTGCTCAGCGCCTTCAAGAAGCTTAAGGGTCAACCGGGATTTGAGAATCTGAAGTTGGTCAAACTGGGGAAGGCCGGTGGGCCAGAGAGGGACTTCAGAGGAGAGACCATGGGGACCATAAGGCGCCTCAGATTGGACCAACAGGTGGTATTCGTCCAGGATGTTTCCGTGGAGGACCTGGCAGGGTACTACCGTGGCGCTGAGTGCTTCGCTTTCCCTTCCCTTTACGAAGGTTTCGGCTTCCCCCCCCTGGAAGCAATGGCTTGCGGCTGCCCGGTGATAAGCTCCGATAGTTCGTCCTTGCCCGAAGTTGTGGGTCAAGCTGCCATCAAGGTTTCCCCTCGTGATGCGGGGGCGCTGGCAGACGCCCTGAATAAGATCCTTACCGACCGTGCGCTCAGGGAAAGCCTTATTGCCAAGGGAGCAACTCAAGCTGCCAAGTTCTCGTGGCAGCAGACGGCAGAGAGGACCCTCGAGGTCTACGAAGAGGTAGAGGCAAGCTTCAGATGAGCCTCCTCGAGCGTCTGCCTGGCCGTCTTCTCGGAACGACCACAGCCCAAAACCTCCCTCCCCATTCGGGAGCCTAGCACAAGGAGACAAGTTGGTACAGATCTCCCTTTCTACGATGTGGGCCAAGGACAGGTTTGCCAACCTTGCGGAATTCGTAGCCAAGGCCAGGCAACTGGGCTTCACCCACGTGGAAGCAAATGCCACGGTTTCCCCCCAGGGGCTGGAAGAGCTTCTCCAGACTGGCTTTCCTATTTCGAGCATCCATTCTCCCTGTCCCGCGGTATCGTCATCAAGAGGAATCCCGACAGCCAACCTTTCTCTGAGCTCCCTGGACAGAAGTGAGCAGGAAGAGGCAATCGATCATGCTGCGAAAACGATAGATCTTGCCTCCAAGGTGGGTGCAAACGCCGTGGTTCTCCACATGGGAGAACTGCCAATTGCCCTCCGTCTGGAGCATGAGCTGCGTCAGCTTTATCGGCAGAATCTTGCCAAGACCACGACGTACAGCGAGCTTAGAGAACAGCTCAGCCATCAGCGAGCCTGTGAAGCCCCACCTTACCTTGAACAAGCGAAAAAAAGCCTCCAACGACTCAGTGAATATGCTGAGCATCGAGCTGTGTTGCTCGGACTTGAGACCAGGGTTCACTTCAGTGAGATACCCAGCATCAAGGAGATGTCAGAGCTGCTCGGCGAGACCAGGAGGGAATCCGTTGGCTACTGGCACGATGTGGGACATGCTGAAATGCAGCAGCGACTTGGCTTCGTTCCGCACGAGGCTTGGTTTTCGCAGTTCGAATGTGAGATGATTGGCGTGCACCTCCACGACGTTCTTGGGATTTCCGATCACCGCCCCCCGGGCAAAGGGGATGTAAATTGGGAGATGATTGTCAAGAACCTGCCCCCACAGGCAATCAGAGTTTGCGAGATTGCTGAGTGGAATGAGGAAAGCGACATTCAGGGCGTGGTCAGCTTCCTGAAGAAGACGGGGATTCTATAGGGCAGAGTCATGGTTGATCTGGTGAGCATTCGAAGAACCGCCGGCTCACGCATCGCCGGCCCAATCGTAGGAGTCCTGAGCCGAACCGGCATAAGCCCCAACGCTGTCACGTCGCTGAGCCTAGCCCTGAGTGTCGCCACAGCCGGCTTGGTTGCTACCGGGCACTTCCTTCTCGGCGGACTGCTGGTCCTGGTGTCTGGGCTCTGCGATCTTCTGGACGGAGCCCTGGCCCGCTCTACCAAGAGAACCACAAGGTTCGGAGCCATCCTGGATTCTACAGTCGACCGCGCCTCCGAAGCCATAGTGTTTTGCGGCCTCCTGATCTGGTATCTGCCACGCGGAGCCGCCCTGGTACCCGTGCTCATTCTTGTCGCCCTCATTGCCTCCTTTCTCGTCAGCTACATAAGGGCCAGAGCAGAAGGTCTGGGCTTGCAGTGCCAGGTAGGTTTGTTTACTAGAGCCGAGAGAGTTATAGTATTGGCCGTAGGCCTACTTGTGGATCAAGTCATTATCGCTTTGTGGGTTCTGGTGGTCTTCGCGTGTGTGACCGTAGCTCAAAGGCTCCTCTACTTGTGGAAGCAAGGGAATTCCTAGGAGGGATATAGATGCCTGTTTACGTTCTGGTAGGAGGTCAGTGGGGAGACGAAGGGAAGGGGAAGGTAATCGATTCCCTGGCGGAGAGAGCCAGGATGGTAATCCGTTTCTCGGGAGGCGACAACGCAGGGCATACAACAATCAATCCCTACGGCGAGTTCAGGTTGCATCTTGTACCTTCAGGCATTTTTCACCCGCATGTGACTTGCATTATTGGCAATGGTGTCGTGGTCAACCCAGCAGTACTCCTCAGAGAAACACAGGAGCTTCAAGATCGTGGGGTGGATGTGAGTCACCTTCTCATCAGCGAACGCGCGCACCTCATCATGCCGTACCACATCATTCTGGACGGATTGGAAGAGGAAAAGCGAGGCAAGGGAGCCCTGGGCACAACCCGTAGAGGAGTCGGCCCGGCCTTCTCCGACAAGGTGGCTCGCATGGGAATCCGCGTAGGAGACCTGCTGAACAGGGACACGTTTCTCAGTCAGCTCAGCTCGATCCTCGAATTCAAGAATGACCTCCTCACGAAGCTATTCGGGCATCCAGCCTTGTCACTGGAGAACATTTTCGATGAGTACTCCCATTATGGGGAACAGCTAGCCCCCTTTGTTCGAGAAACTGACTCACTCATTCATGAGAGCCTGGCCAGAGGAGAGCCCATCCTATTGGAGGGCGCCCAAGGCGCTTTGCTTGACCCGGACTTCGGCACCTACCCATATGTCACCTCTTCATCTCCACTGGCGGGGCAAGCTTGCCTGGGAGCAGGCATAGGCCCAACGCAGATTGCCGGCGTTATCGGTGTGTTCAAGGCCTATATCACTCGGGTGGGCAGCGGCCCCATGCCCACCGAACTGAAGGATGAGGTCGGCCAGCTCATTCGCGAAAAAGCTCGGGAATACGGTGCCACCACAGGCAGGCCAAGGAGATGCGGCTGGTTCGACGCTGTGGCCGGCCGTTTCAGCGTCCGAGTGAACGGCCTCAGTGACATAGCTTTGACCCACCTCGACATTTTCGATGGTTTTCCTTCAATCAAGATATGTACAGCCTATCGGTTCGGTGACAGGGTTCTGGACTGTTTCCCTGGCAACACGTCTGTGCTGGAACGATGCCAACCAATATACGAGGAACTGCCCGGATGGCAGGAGTCGATCAGCGGTATCCAGGATTTCGACAGGTTGCCGGTCCCAGCCCGCGACTATGTGAAAAGGATCGAAGAACTGCTATCTTGCCGCGTTGGCTTTATCTCTGTCGGGTCAACGCGAGACCAGGTGATACAGGTGAAAACAATCACGCCCTGAAGGCTCTG
>JADFUZ010000134.1 GCA_015222295.1 Chloroflexota bacterium
GCACCGCCTGGCTATGTTGGCTATGAGGAAGGGGGGCAACTGACTGAAGCAGTAAGGCGCAAATCCTATTGCTGCATCCTTCTGGATGAAATAGAGAAGGCGCATTACGATGTATTCAATATGTTGCTTCAGATTTTCGATGACGGTCACCTTACGGATGCCAAGGGACGTCGTGTGGACTTTCGCAACAGTATCATTGTCATGACCAGCAATGTTGGTGCTGAACTTATCAGGCGTAATGCAAGTCTTGGTTTCGCTGCTCGCACTGACGGCGAAGCAGGGCAGCAGATGGAATATGAGAAGATGAAGGAGAAGGTGCTTGGGGAGATGAAGAAGACTTTCCGGCCCGAGTTTCTGAATCGTATTGATGCCACAGTCGTGTTTCATGCTTTGACCGAAGAACAGCTTCGGAAGATAGTTGACCTGATGTTGAATCAGGTCTCCGCATCGCTGAAGGAGAAGAATGTGACTCTGGAAGTCACCGATGCAGCCAGGGATTTCCTGGGCAAGAAAGGCTATGACCCTGTTTTTGGTGCTCGCCCTCTGCGGCGTGTTATCCAGAACCTGGTGGAAGATCGTCTTTCTGAGGCCCTGTTGCAGGGTGAGTTCCGGGCCGGAGACACGGTGGAAGTGGATTGTGATGAGGGGAATATTGTAGTCAGGTCACTGACTGTTGGGTCCCTAGCCGAGGAGGTTCTATAGAAATGGCACAGGAGATAATTGAAGCGCCGCTCCCCGGGAGGATACTGCAGGTCAATATTAGTGTCGGTAACCATGTTAACGAAAACGCTGTAGTCTGCACTATCGAAGCCATGAAGATGGAAAACCCCATATTGTCTCCGGTGGGTGGTTCAGCCGTAGAAGTAGGGGTCTCACCGGGCCAGGTTGTGAAGGTGGGCGACAAGATAGCTGTCATTGAGTACTGAGAACTCCGAAAAGCGAGCTTGAAATCTAGCAATTGGGACCAGGCCAGAAGCAAGCGTGCGTTTGTTTGTCAGGAGTGTGGAAAGGAAAGCGCCAAATGGCTGGGGCGGTGTCCCAGTTGCCAGGCGTGGAACAGCTTCGTAGAGACCACAGTTGCCAGGTCTTCTAGTCCAGCAAGTCCACTATCCGTTGTGGACAGCAAGCCCCAAGAGCTTTCTCAAGTGGAGAGTGGTCCATTTTGGCGCTCTCAGCTTGGCTTTGGCGAATTGGACCGCGTTCTCGGAGGAGGCTTGGTACCCGGCTCTACAGTGCTCATCGGCGGAGAGCCGGGAATAGGGAAGTCTACACTGTTGCTTCAGGTTCTGGGGATGGTAGCCCGGGCTGATAGACCTGTGGTTTATGTTTCTGGAGAGGAGTCTGTCAAGCAGGTCAAGCTCAGGGCCGAGAGGCTGGGTGTGGGTGGTGTCGGGCTTTTCGTTTTCTGCGAGACCAACCTGTCAGCGATTCTGCAGTATTTGCAGGAACTATCACCTGGTCTGGTTGTTGTTGATTCCATCCAGACCACGTATCTGGAAGGAGTGTCAGCAGCTCCAGGTAGCCTTGTTCAGGTGCGTGAGTCGGCGCTAATGCTGATGCATTGGGCAAAGCAGAGTGGCGTGCCTGTATTGATGACCGGGCATGTCACTAAGGACGGTTCCATCGCTGGACCTGGAGCTTTGGAGCACGTTGTTGACGTGGTTCTCTACCTTGAGGGCGAGCCATTCAGCACCTATCGCATTCTGAGAGGCGAGAAGAATCGATTTGGGTCCACCAACGAGATAGGCATTTTCGAGATGAGCCAGAGTGGGTTGGTAGAGGTGGAAAACCCCTCCCTGGTTTTCATGTCCCGCTCTAATGAAGCGGCCATTGGCTCGGTGGTCGTGCCAACCATTGAGGGTAGTCGGCCTTTGCTGGTGGAGATTCAGGCCTTGTCTACCCCTGCTGGTTTCGGTCCGCCGAGGCGCGTTGCCAACGGCATCGATTTCAATCGTCTTCTCCTGATCAGCGCTGTTCTTACCAAGCGTGCCAAGTTGAGGCTTTCCAATCAGGACATAATCGTCAACGTGACTGGTGGTCTGAGAGTCAGTGAGCCGGCGGTTGATTTAGGAATCGCCTCCGCCATCGCTTCCAGCTTCAGCGACAGCAAGCCCATTCCGGGGTTGGTCGTTTTTGGGGAGCTGGGTTTGAACGGAGAGCTAAGGGCTGTGCCGCAGGTGGAGAGGCGAGTTGCCGAAGCTGGCAGGCTGGGCTTCAAATCCTGCCTCATGCCCAGAGTCTCGACCCCACTTTCTTTGGATGGCGAGCGTATTCAATTGATCGAGGC
>JADFUZ010000135.1 GCA_015222295.1 Chloroflexota bacterium
ATTCGATTGATCGAGGCTAGCTCGATAGCGGAGGCTTTACATTTGGGTCTCGGCGGAGGGGCAGGTAGGGCATAGCCATGGACAAGGTTTCGGGAATAGGGGCTGTCATCGTTGCGGCCGGCCGGAGCGAACGAATGGGCGGGATAGACAAGATCTTCGTTCCTCTGGGGGGCAAACCCCTGTTGGCCTGGTCGGTGGATGCTTGCCAGGCATGTGACCTTGTGAAACAAATAGCCATCACATTGAACGAGAGTAACCTTGAGCCAGGTCGGAACTTGCTGAGAGAAAGGACTTGGTCCAAAGCCTCTGTGTGTCTTGGTGGTTGCACGCGCCAGGACTCAGTGAAGGAAGGAATGCGCCAACTAGGGGATTGCGAATGGGTCATGATTCACGATGGAACTCGTCCTTTCCTTACCTGGGACTTGATCAGCAGCGGCATGAAGGCCGCTTTGGAAACTGGTGCTGCTGTGGCCGCAGTGCCAGTGAAGGACACCATCAAGTGTGTGGACGATACCGCCCTAGTCTCAGAAACGCTTGAGCGTGACAAGCTGTGGGCAACGCAGACACCCCAGATGTTCAGGTTTGACATAATAAGCGAAGCCTACCAGAAGCTATTAACTGAGGTGAGCGATGACGCGGCTGCGGTAGAGTTGTCGGGGCGCAAGGTGAAGCTCTACATGGGGTCCTACAGCAACATAAAGGTGACCACGCCCGAGGATTTGCTCCTGGCGGAGGCTATCATCGATGAAGGAAGGCGAAATAAGGGTCGGCATTGGCTATGATAGCCACCCCCTGGTTCCGGGTCGGAGGCTGACCCTGGGAGGGGTCGATATCCCTTTTGAGAAGGGCTTATTGGGGTGGAGTGATGCTGACGTGGCAATTCACGCCGTGATAGATGCTTTGTGTGGAGCTGCGGACCTCGGTGATATCGGCACCCAGTTTCCGAGTCAAGAAGCTGAGTATGAGGGCATAGCGAGTGTGCTCTTATTGGGCAGGATTGGGGAACTATTGAAGGCAAAAGGCTTCAGCGTAATCAATATCGATACGACTATCATTGCTGAGCGTCCCAGGCTCGCTCCCTTCATTCCCGAAATGAGGGAAAGAATCAGCCGGGCCCTGGGTATCGAATCTGCACGTGTAACGGTCAAGGCTACAACCACCAACGGATCAGGCTTTGTTGGCAGGGAAGAGGGTGTGTCAGCTCAGTCCGTAGCGCTAATCCGAAGTTAGCCGACTATGATTTCATAACTTGGCTTGCCATCTCTCCAGCAGATCACGAACCTGACTGCTTCTCCTCGTGTCAGGCGTTCTTCGCTTTCCCGGCGAAGCTTGGCGAAATCCATGGCTTCCAGAAAGGCTCTGAGAAGCTCGATCCTCTGTTCCAACTCTTCGTTCCCGTATTCGCCGGCCATGAGCTTGCTTGCTGAGTTGTGGAATTCCTGTCGGGCCACGGTTTGTATACAGTGTGAGAGGTCGGGGAAGAGCTCTATTTGCGTCACGGCGCAATTTGTACCACTAAACCGGTTATTTTTCAAACAGGGAGACAGCGTATTTGACAACACTGAACACCATTGGTACAATAATTATTGACATATGTTCATAATGGCGAGGGGAAATGGAGTGACTCTGAATGTCTCGACCAGTTAAGCTACGCTGCGTGGCCCAGTTACCGAGCGCTGGTCTGTTTAGGCCGGTTGGGATACCAGCAAGCGCTTTGCAGCATGTTCGCCTATCCGTTGAGGAACTGGAGTCTATCCGTCTGAAGGATTTGGGGCAGTTGGACCAGGAGGAGTGTGCTCGGCTGATGTGCATTTCCAGGCCAACTTTCCATCGCATACTGGAAGAGGCTCGGAGGAAACTGGCGGATGCCCTGATTAACGCCAAGGCAGTTCAGATTGAAGGCGGAAGCTTCGGGTTGCCTCAGAGTCGGTTCAGGTGTAACAACGACGGCCATGAGTGGGACGTTCCATTTGAGAGCTTGGCAAATGGAGTCTCGCTGGTCTGTCCTGCGTGTTCTAGCGCGAACATTCAGCCCATGTTTCCACCTTCGTTTGGTTTTGGCTGGAGGCGTGGCGGAAGATTTCGCGGTGGAAGGCGGTGGTAGGATAATAGAAGTAATCAGAAAGGAGGTGAAGGAAGATGCCGTTTGGAAGAGGCTGGTTTGGTTGGGGAGGTGGTCGGGGGCGGGGGTTTGGTATGGGTTA
>JADFUZ010000136.1 GCA_015222295.1 Chloroflexota bacterium
CCTATGAGGAGCTCGATGAAGCCCACCAAACGCTCACCGATCCCGCCCTCACCCATTATGCCTCCTGCCATTATGAACAGGGGCATAGCCAGCAATATCAGTGAATTGAGCTTATAGTAGCCAAAGTGCAACGCCATTGAGGGGTCATAATTTGCCGCCCCCATGATGAAAACCATGGCTCCGGCAAAAGAGAAGGGAACAGGTACCCCGACTATCAGCAAGGTAACTAGGATTGCTATGCCAATGAGTGCAATCAGCGATATTTCCATCTCACTGAACCACCTTCTACTTATGCCTTGCTTGACTGCGGTATGGCTCTGATGTTGTCAATCATTTCGATGAGAAAGTAAAACGTCATCAATACGAGACCAAAAAAAACAGCGCTCTGAGAATATTGCATCGGAATGAATAGCGTAGCTGATAGTTGACCCTGGGTAAGGGCATAGACAAGGAAATCCAGGCCCCATTTGCACAGGTAGAGCCCCAGGCCGAAAGTAATGGCGCTGGCTACGGCTCTAGTCACGGCTACAGTCCTAGGGCGCTTCACCAGCATTTCGACCACCTCTGCCTTTATATGGGTTCGCTTGTAGGAGCCATATGACGCCCCGATGAAATACAGCCAAAAAGCGCCGAGAGGTACTATCTCCTCGATGCCCATGAGTGGCTTGTTGAAGACATAACGCAAAACCACCTCGACGAACATGAATACAGAAATGAAGACAGATGTCACAATCAAGATAACTCGTTGCAACCTGTCCAAGCCGCACCACAGCGGCCCCGTAGCTACTTTGACCACGCCTCTCCTTTCTGCCCACTATCGCACGCGTTGCTCAATCAGGGGGCTTCCGAAGTGAACCCCCTGATTGAGCTATTCAAGCTGGCGAAAGTGAAAGCCTACCTAGGCGTTAGCTATTACGAACTCCATAATGTCACTGCCGATGACGTCATACAGTTGCGGCCAGACATCAGAGCGGATGGCGTCTTTCATCTTAGCGTACTCTTCAGCAGTGGGTATCAACACCTGTTCGCAAGCGTCCAAATCCCTGAATTGTTGCAAATAATCCAGGTCTTGAGCTTCCGCAGCTTCGAAACGGCCCGCCGACTCGTGCGCACAGGCATCGGCTACGATTTTCTGGTCTGCAGGGGAGAGTCCATACCATAGCTCTTTGTTTATCATGTAGAACCAGGCCTCCATGTGGTCGGCATAATAGATGAGGTATTTGGTGACATCCCGCAGGTGTGCCCAGTTGAGATATGGAGTGCCACCAACCTCGGTGTCCACCACACCGGTCTGCATAGCAGTAAACAGCTCAGCCCAGGCAATAGGGGTTGGAGTGTAGCCCATGCGACTTGACCATAGCTCAGCTGCCTTGCTGGGCCATACTCTCATCTTCATCTTCTTGTCAACATCTGGATCCATCGGGCTTGGCGGGAGTTTCTCGGAGAAACTACAGCATCCGAAGCCATCTGGGAATGAGCTGAGCAGTTTAATTCCCGTGCCCTCCATGAGGTCACTTAGCAGCCCAAACAACCAACCATCGGGAGAGCCATAAGCAGCCTTGGCTTGTTCCCAGTCCGTGGTCATCAATGGGACATAGACCACATTGATTCGCGGATCGTAGTCAGTGGGGAGACACACGCACGTCATCTCGATCGTGCCTCTCCTCACCTCCCCACAGTTCTCAATCCAGTCGCCGAGCGCCCCCCCAGGGTATAGATCAATGACGATGCGTCCGTTGGATTTCTCGTCAATTTCCTGGATTACGCGCCTGGCAGCCTCAACACTGGGGGCATCTTCCGGGTTGATGTCAGCCCAACGCCAGTGATAGGTTGCCTCTTCTGTGGGTGGTGCTCCTTCCTCAGCAGGACCGGGCGCGCAGCCAGGTACCGCGGAAAGAAGCAGCCCTGCTACTATCCCGACTGCCAGCAAGATTTGCCATTGTCTTCTCATTTCCTTGTTCCTCCTTTTCTCCTAAATGGCCTTTGCTCCGTTGTTCTCTTGCTTATGCTCTATTCTCTCACCCCCTTCCTTTGCCTGTCCATATCTAGGCCTTATTGTATATGCACGTGACAAAAGTCGCAAGCTACTGTTTTTTCGGGTATTCCTTCAAGCCGACGCGGTCAAGCCAGGTTTTCTCCATCTTCCTGAGTTCTTTGACCAGGTCTTCGGGCAGGGGTTTTGGCTGGTGAGTTCTCAGTATTTCGATGGTCTTCTCGTTGAGCAGTTGCTCACAGTCCTTGGTGCCTTCCTTCTTCACGAAGCTGCGGTCGAATACCGTTGGCACCCAGAACTTGCGGAAGTGCTTGAAGGTATGACTCTCGGAGAGGTAGTTGGCTTTCGGCCCGAGGCGTTCGATAAGGTCGAGGGGGAGAGTCTCGTCGTTGATTTCTATGCCTCTCATCAGTACCTTGGCCATTTCGATGACCTCATCGACCAGGACCATGAAGTCC
>JADFUZ010000137.1 GCA_015222295.1 Chloroflexota bacterium
ATCATAGACGCGCCGTTCTCAGTCTGTCAACCAGTTTGTACACCTGAGGCGTGATGCGGAACAATTCATTGTCTTGTTTGCCTCGCGGTAACTCCACGTATCGCCGGAAAAGTTGTCAAACGGTAGCTGCCCCGCTGGCTACCCTCGAAGTTTCAGCGAATTGCCGCTGGTGATATACTTCACACGTGGAATTGACTACGGTGACAACCTGGCAAGCCTATCCGGTGGAGAGACGTGAACATGCTGGAAGTGATAATGCCATCAAGGCTATGGCAGAAAAGGGTAGAGCAATGGGCCAGGTCGTCTTGAGTTCCTTCTGTGAAGAGAGAGACAGGATGGGGATGCGAGTGACTCTGAGTGATTTCGCCGACATGATAGACTAGATGGTGAACGTAATAGGGACCGACCACGTTGGTTTGGGGACTGCCGTAATTCCGTTCTCAAAACGGGAAGACTATGATTCCCTTGTGAGAAGCCCTACACCTTTACTGTTCTATCCAACGAAGCTCCGCCGTATGAAGAGAGATGGGTAGCGCGATTTGATGGTGTACTGGATACGATGAGAATCACTGAAGGACTACTCAGGCTTGGCTACTCTGAGGATGAAAAAAGAAGACACCGGGAGGCAATGGGCTGAGAGTAATCGAACATGTGTGGAAATAAGTAGTCGTATGGGGAAGGTCTGGCTCCAGGACGTATGACAAAGGAGGGTATGTATGAGCATCAAAATCCTGTCGAGAGATGACATCTTCACAGAGGCTCCCGAATGGCGAAGGCCGGGCGCTTCGAACTACGCTGCCATGTACTCCAGCGTCTTCGGAGGCATAGTTACGGACCCGGCCCTGATGGTCATGCCGCTGGATGACCACATAATCAACCGCGGGGACGGCATATTCGAATACTTCGACATCGTCAACGGCTTCGTCTACAACTTCGAGGCCCATCTGGCGAGATTCGAGAGGTCCGCCGGGCTCATCTCGCTGGACCTGCCTTTCGACATGGATACTATCAGGGCCATCACTCTGGAGACCTTAGCCGTATCAGGCGCGAAAGACTGCGGCGTACGTCTCTTTCTTTCCCGCGGATTCGGAGATTTTGGCTGTGACCCGACAACACCCAAGAAGAGCCTTTTCTATGTCGTCGTTATTCTGAAGTCCTTCGAGATTCCTCCACAGACTTACACTGAAGGAGTGACAGCGATAACAACTCATGTTCCTCTGAAACCGGATTTCTACGCTCAGGTGAAATCAACCTGCTATCTACTCAATGCCCTGGTCGATCTGGAGGCGCGTCGGAATAATGCGGATTATGGTATCTGGTACGACCACGAGGGACACCTCACTGAGTCATCCACCGAGAATGTGGCGATTGTGAGCCGAGAAGGGATACTGAAGTACCCCAGGTTTGACCACATGCTAAAAGGCACTACCCTGCTCCGCGCAGCCGAGCTTGCCAAGGGACTCGTTGCGGGCGGAACGTTGAAGGGAGTCTCCCAAACAGACATCACCCAACAAGAAGTCTATGACAGCACGGAAATGCTCATATTGACCAGCGCCTTCTTCGTCGTGCCGGTGGTCAAGTATGATGGGAAGGCAATTGGCGCCGGCAAACCGGGGCCGGTCTTTCATCAGCTAGCGGGACTAATCCAGAAGGACAAGACAGAGAACAGAGAAGTGCTCACTCCCATCCCCTATCCCTAGGGTCCCGCTTTGGAGGACTTCCAGAATGCTCAGAACGACACTGCGTGAATCAGAGAGGAGGAGATAAATCATGATAATCGGCATACCGAAAGAGATTAAGGACAACGAATACCGGGTCTCTCAGACCCCTGCCAATGTGGAGATGCTCGTCCGGGCAGGGCACCGTGTGCTGGTGGAGCACAAAGCTGGTGAGGGAAGCGCCTTCACAGATGATGAATACGCTCAAGGGGGTGCCGAACTCGTAGCCGGGGCTGCCGAGGTCTTTGCCACATCGGAAATGGTGCTCAAGGTGAAGGAACCGCTGGAGCAGGAATATGGCTTTCTTCGCGAGGGCCTGCTTCTCTTCACCTATCTGCACCTGGCAAGTGCTCCAACTCTTACGCAGGTCCTGCAGGAGAAGAAGGTGACCGCCATTGCCTACGAGACGGTGGAGCTGTCGGACGGCAGCCTTCCGTTGCTCACTCCAATGAGTGAAGTGGCGGGCAGGATAGCAGCACAGATTGGCGCTCAATACATGGAAAAGGTACACGGGGGTAAAGGGATGCTTCTCGGTGGGGTACCCGGGGTACCCCCGTGCAGGGTGGTGGTCATAGGTGGAGGCATAGTGGGCAGCAATGCGGCGCAAGTTGCCCTGGGCATGGGGGCTCACGTCACCGTCATAGATAAGGATATCAATCGCTTGCGCTATCTGAGTGAAGTCCTGCACGGCCGACTGGAAACCCTGGCGTCCACCCCCGCCAGTATTGCTGCGGCAGTCAAGGAAGCCGATGTGGTGGTGGGGGCAGTTCTGATCCACGGTGCGAAGGCACCCAAACTGGTGACGAGCGCAATGGTGAAGAACATGAAGCCCAGGTCAGTCATCGTTGATGTTGCTATCGACCAGGGCGGGTGTGTGGAGACCTCCCACCCTACCACACACAGCAACCCTACCTACCTGGTCGATGGGGTCATCCACTACTGCGTGACCAACGTTCCCGGTGCGGTACCCCGCACATCGACATATGCGTTGACCAACCAGACATTCCCCTACGCCCTGAAGCTGGCCGATATGGGCTTCGTCGAGGCTGTCACCACCGATGCCTCTTTGGCGGAAGGGGTCAATGTCTACAGAGGTCATATCACCCACAGCGGACTGGCCGAGTCGCTGGGCTTGCCCTACACGGCGCTGGGCACACTCTTGACCCGATGATCAGGCCCACTGAGTAGAGATAAACCCTGGGGCTGAGTCAGTGCCAGGACTACCTCGTGTGCCAGCCGGTTACGATTACAGGCAGTCGTCTCAAACAGCTTCGTCCGCAGACGCAACTCAGCTAGACGGAACGCCGGAAGCTGCCTCCGGACGACCACGACTGAGTTCTTGCCCTCCCGTGCCCCAACCGAGGCCACCGCATTTGCCAGGCCTCGTCCTGAGAATTCCAAACTCAGACCGACAAGACAATAGGAGTATACCTATGTGTATGATGGCGTTGGGGAATAGCCACACTGCAGCCGCGGTCGAGGGACACATCATCCGAGAGGGTGTTTGCAGATGAACGACCTGGGGGCAACAAAACGATGTCTTGTCCAGTCAGCCAACGAACGGAATGGCTTTCTGTTAACTGAGCAGTAGCAACGGGCGAAGGGTACAACTATCCTGACATACACAACGATCCCTCTCATTAAAACCACCAATTCGTGCCACAAGCCAAAGAAACTTCAACCTTGATGGTACCTTAGCTATTTGCTCTTGGCTACAGACTGAAGTAATTCAAGCGTCTGCCTTGCGGTTGCACTCCAACTGAATAGGGCAGCCCGTTTCACAGCCTTGTGAGAAAGCTCGGCACGCAACGCTGGATGTTCAATTACCCGTAGCAGGGCTTCAGCAATTTGCTCAGTATCATTTGGGTCCACTAAGATTCCAGCATCACCAACAACTTCTGGTAACGAAGATACCCTAGAAGCTACTACAGGAGTCCCACACGCCATTGCTTCGAGCGGCGGTAGCCCGAAGCCTTCACTAAGTGACACAGTAACGAAGGCGGTGGCTCCGCTGTACAGGCAGGGGAGATGATTCAAGGGAACGTAGCCGACAAACACCACCCTGCCCTCGAGGTCCAACTCCCTGACCAGAGTCTCAAGTTCTGCCGCGTGCACGGAGTCACGCCTTCCTTGCAAGACAAGCTGGTGTGGTACCTTTGAGGCGATGAGCTTAAAAGCTTGGATGAGCCGGGCCACGTTCTTGTGAGGCAGGATGTTGCCCCCATAGTGAATGTAATCTTCAAGACCATATACCTTGGTTACAGCTTGCGTATCTTGTTGGGAATAGAAAAGCTCCGTGTCATAGCCTTCGTAGATGACATGAATCTTCCCTGCTGGCAGGTGATAGAACTTGATGATATCCTTCTTAGTGCTTTCTGAAACAGCGATGACCGCGCTCGAGTGCCGTAATACCCGCGGGAGGAAGTGACGAAAGAAGATGAGCTCAATAGCGTGCGGATGAAGGCTTGGAAATAGAAGAGGGATTATATCATGCACGGTCACAACTTGAGGCATCAGTGGCACTAGCGTGCCCTCGGAGCCTGTAGAAAGCACGACTGAGACATGGTCAAGAATAGCCCTCACTGGCAGTGAACTATGCGTCCATATCAGGCGGCTCAAAAAAACCGGTGAGTCCGCGTTCTGGTCTGGTGAGTGGGCTCACCCTACGCACTTTTGACGGGGAAATCTCAAATGCAGCAGGGTATGAAGTGTAGACCAGCAAGTCATCACACAACTTGGCCGGCTCATCCAAGTTAACCGAGTAGACACCGACACCTGTCGGGTGTGGTTAAACAATGGGAGCACTAACAGCTAATCTCATGTCATTGACCTAACGTTTCTTGGTGCTGGTCTCGCTCGAGGCGCTAACGAAGCGTGCCCAGTCTATTGCGTCGCATAGGTGAGTTCGAAGCACGTCAGAGCCAAAATATTTCTTACCCACCATAATATTGTGGGCAGTGATGCTTCGA
>JADFUZ010000138.1 GCA_015222295.1 Chloroflexota bacterium
AGGGAGCGCACAGCCTTTTGTAGAGCAGCCTCAAAACACCTGTCAATAGCCATTACCTCACCGGTGGCTTTCATCTGGCTGCCTATGTTGCGGTCTCCCAGAGCGAACTTGTCGAAAGGCCAGCGAGGAATTTTCACCACACAGTAGTCCAACGTCGGTTCGAAGGCTGCTGTCGTCTTGCCAGTCACACGATTGGTGATTTCGTCCAACCGCCTACCCACGGCTATCTTGGCAGCTACCCTGGCAATAGGATAGCCAGTGGCTTTACTGGCTAGGGCCGAACTGCGGCTGACACGAGGATTCACCTCGATGACATAGTATTGACTAGCCTTCACATTCAACTGGTCTGGAGACCAGTTCCGGGCGACAACCGGGCTGGGGGTGAGCGCAAACTGGATGTTGCAGCCGCCCTCTATGCCCAGAGCCCTGATTATTCTGAGGCTGGCTGACCTCAACATCTGGTATTCCTTGTCGGTCAAGGTCTGGCTGGGGGCAACAACAATACTGTCGCCGGTATGCACTCCCATGGGATCGATGTTCTCCATGTTGCATATCGTGATGCAATTGTCGGCGGCGTCGCGCATTACCTCGTATTCAATCTCCTTCCATCCCAGAAGACACTGTTCTACCAGGACCTGGTGACTCGGACTGGATGCCAGTCCGTTGGCGACTATGCTTGCCAATTCCTCCGTCGTGTGAGCTATGCCGCCGCCGGTTCCGCCCAGGGTATAAGACGGACGAACGATGAGAGGCAAACCAATGGCTTTGGCGAATCTCCTGGCCTCAGCTATGGAACTAACTGTGATGCTCTCTGGTAGCGGCTCACCAATGTCCACCACAAGTTGCTTGAACAGAGACCTCTCCTCAGCTTTCCTGATCGTCTCCAGTGAAGTGCCCAGCATCTTGACCTTGTATCTGTCCAGCACTCCGGCATCGGCAAGTTCCACGGCCAGGTTAAGCCCTACTTGACCTCCAAGGGTAGGCAGGAGCCCATCAGGGCGTTCTCGTTCAACTATGCGAGTTAGGACTTCCACGGTAAGCGGCTCGACGTAAACGATGTCGGCGATACCCTCGTCGGTCATGATAGTCGCCGGATTGGAGTTCACCAACACAGTAGTTATTCCCTCCTCACGGAGAGATTTGCAGGCTTGAGTTCCGGCATAGTCGAACTCCGCTGCCTGCCCGATGATTATTGGCCCTGAACCAATAACCAGGACTTTAGAGGCTCTGGTCAAGTTGACTCCCCGTATTCACGAGACCCGCCATACTCCTTTGGATTCACTTCTCTTCCCTCATCATCTCCAGGAATCTGTCGAACAGATAGACATTATCCTGGGGGCCGGGAGAGGCTTCAGCGTGGTACTGCGTGGACACGATAGGTAGTCCCCTGTGGATCAAGCCCTCGACCGTCCCGTCATTCAGGTTTATGTGGCTGACTTCAAGTCCGTGCTTCAGGCTATCGGCGTCAACTGCATAGCCGTGGTTCTGGGCCGTGATTTTCACCTTGCCGGTTGACAGCTCCCTTACCGGATGGTTGCCACCGCGGTGACCAAACTTCAGCTTGAACGTTCTGGCGCCAAGAGCACGCGCAAGAATCTGATGTCCAAGGCAAATCCCCATGATTGGTTTCTTGCCCAGAAGCTTTCTCGCCGTCTCCTCAAGACGCATTAGACGGGCGGGGTCACCAGGGCCGGGAGAAAGAAGTACTCCATCCGGCTCTAGAGCGATGATTTGCTCGGCTTCAGTAGTATCGGGAACGACCCTGGTTAGACAACCCGATAGACTCAAGAGGCGCAGGATGTTGTATTTCAGACCACAGTCAATAACGACAACGTGATACGAACGGTCGCTTTCCGATCTCGGCCAAAAATAGGCCTCCTCAGTGCTAACCCCGTGCACAAAGTCGGTCGACTCGTACCGAGGGAACTGCTTGAGTTCGTCCAACGCATCTTGAGGTTTCATTTTCGAACTGAGGATACCCATCATGACTCCGGCGAAACGCAGTCGGCGGGTAAGGGAGCGGGTATCAGCACCGGCTAGGGCCGGAATGCCGTTGAGCTTAAGGAACTCATCCAGTGTAGTTGTGCTCTGCCAATGGCTGGGCGCAGGGCAATACTCTCGAACGATGAGCCCCCTTGCCTGTACATGCTTTGATTCAAAATCCGCTTCACTGATACCATAGTTGCCAATCAGGGGATATGTCAGCGTAAGAATCTGGCCGGCATAGGAAGGATCAGTCAGCATCTCCTGGTAGCCAGTCATGCTGGTGTTGAAGACGACCTCGCCATACGTGGTCTCTTCGGCACCAAACGAGTAGCCTTCGTAGACCGAACCATCCTCCAAAGCTAGAAACGCGCGCTTACTCATATCGCCCTTCGAAGCTTTGTCACCTGTCCTTGGTAAGCCGTCTCTTCCTCGTGTTGCGATGCCCGTGCCAGCCAGAGTTGTCACAGAAAGCCAACAGGACGCCGCTCCTCATGCCCCCCCCGAATATCCTCCTCCGCCTGCGAGCCTCAGATTTCCACTAGCTCACAAGATAGGCAAGTATCTGTCGAGTTCGTACTTGGTCACCTGGGTCCGATACTGGTCCCACTCGATTTTCTTATTGCTAATGAAAGCGTGAAAGACGTGGTCGCCGAGGGCTCTGCGTACAACCTCGCTCTTGTCAGTTAGCTGAATGGCTTCCCACAGGCTGGCAGGTAGAGTCCCTATGCCTCTTCTCTGCCGCTCCTCTTCGGTCATCTCGTAGACGTTTTCTTCCACCGGGTCAGGAATCTCGTACTCCTTTTCAATTCCTTCCAGTCCGGCGGCCAGCATCACACTGAAGGCGAGGTAGGGATTGCAGGCAGGGTCAGGTGACCTGAACTCTATCCTCGTGGCCTTTTCCTTGCCCGGTTGATACTCGGGAACTCTAATGAGGTCTGCCCGATTCCGGCGCGCCCAGGAAAGGTACACCGGCGCCTCATAGCCAGCTACCAGCCGCTTGTAAGAATTGACCCACTGGCTGGTGACAGCCGTGATTTCAGGAGCATGCCTGAGCATGCCAGCTATGTAACTCTTGGCTACTTTGGACAGATGATATTCGTCTTTGCCGTCGAAAAAGGCATTGGTGTCGCCCTTGAACAGCGATTGGTGCACGTGCATGCCGCTGCCGTTTATACCAAAAACCGGTTTGGGCATGAAGGTGGCATAAACCCCGTGCTTCATGGCTATTTGCTTGACTACCAGACGATAGGTCATCACGTTGTCTGCCATGGTAAGGGCATCAGTGTATCTCATGTCTATTTCATGCTGGCTGGACGCAACCTCATGGTGGGAATACTCCACACCAATACCCATCTCATCGAGAGTAAGGACGCTCTCTCTCCTCAAATCAGTAGCAGCATCCAGGGGAGTCATATCGAAGTACCCCCCTTCATCCAGTGTCTCAGTACCCTTCGAGTCTCGGAAGTAGAAATACTCAAGCTCTGGCCCTACGTAGAACGTGTAGCCCAAGTCAGCAGCGCGTTTCAAGTTCCTCTTCAGAACATACCTGGGATCGCCTTCAAAGGGCTCACCGCCAGGCCTAAAGATGTCGCAGAACATCCTGGCTACACCGTGCTCCCGCGGTCTCCATGGAAGCAACTGGAAGGTATCGGGGTCCGGCACCGCCACCATGTCGCTTTCATCGATACGGGCAAATCCCTCAATGGAAGAACCA
>JADFUZ010000139.1 GCA_015222295.1 Chloroflexota bacterium
CCACCATGTCAACGCCCAGTTCGTCTTTGAGTGCGTCGTAGCCTATACCGGGCGCGCTCTCCTTCACCTTGTTCACCACTACCGAGGCCTCTCTGCCGCTATTAGTGGCAATGCAACGCAGAGGCTCTTCGAGGGCTCGTTTCAGTATGGCGATGCCGGTAGCCTCATCACCTTTGGCCTTGACCTTGTTCAGCGCCGACACGCAACTCAGAAGGGCAACGCCCCCGCCGGCCAGGATCCCTTCTTCCACGGCGGCGCGGGTAGCTGAGAGAGCGTCCTCCACGCGGTGCTTTTTCTCCTTGAGTTCTACCTCGGTACCGGCACCTACCTTAATCACTGCCACGCCGCCGGCCAACTTAGCCAGCCGCTCCTGCAGTTTCTCCTTGTCGTAGTCGGAGGTGCTGATATCGATCTCGGCTCTGATCTGCTTGATTCGCCCTTCGATGTCCTCGGACTTGCCTTTCCCCTCAACAATGGTGGTGTTGTCTTTATCCGCAACGACCTTTCTAGCTCGCCCCAGGTCCTCTACGGTCACTGTGTCCAGTTTCCTGCCGATCTCCTCGGAGATGACCTTGCCCCCGGTGAGAACGGCTATGTCCTGGAGCATTGCCTTGCGCCTGTCGCCGAAGCCCGGTGCCTTGATTCCGAGGGGGCTCAAGGTGCCTCTCAGCTTGTTGACCACCAAGGTGGCCAGCGGCTCTCCCTCAAGGTCTTCGGCGATGATGACGATATTCTTCGTGGTCTGAATGATTTTCTCGAGGGCAGGAAGAATATCGTTCAAAGCCGATATCTTCTTGTCGGTAATGAGAATGTAGGGGTCTTCTAGCTCGACTCTCATCTGTTCCGCGTTGGTAATGAAGTAGGGGCTGATGTAACCACGGTCGAATTTCATACCCTCGACGAATTCCGTCTCGAATTGTAGCCCCTTGCCTTCTTCGACAGTGATGACACCATCCTTGCCCACCTTCTCCATCACATCGGCAATCAGGTCGCCGATTTCCTGATCCACGGCTGACAAAGCGGCCACCTGAGCCACCTGCTCCTTGCCTTTCACCGGGATAGACATCTTCTTGAGTTCATCAACTACAATGTTGACTCCTCTCTCAACGCCGCGTTTCAGGGCCTGGGAGTCAGCACCGGCGGCGATGTTCTTGAAGCCTTCGCCGACGATAGACTGGGCCAGGATAAGGGATGTGCTGGTCCCATCGCCGCACTGGTCGTTGGTCTTCGTAGCCGCCTCCTTCACCAACTGCGCCCCCATATTCTCAAATGGGTCGGGCAATTCTATCTCCTTGGCAATGGAAACGCCGTCGTTGATAACGGTGGGGGCCCCAAATTTCTTGTCCAGTGCTACCGGGCGGCCGCGCGGCCCCAAAGTCACCCTGATTGCGTTGGCCAGCGTGTCGATACCTACCTTTAGTGCTTTTCTGGCTTCTTCGCCGAAAAGTAGCTGTTTTGCCATTTCTCTACCTCCTTCTTATGAACTTCTCTTAGCCAGGATATCGCTTTCGCGCATGATGACCACTTCTTCTTCGTCCAGCTTGAACTCAGTGCCAGCATACTTGGAATATATCACCTTGTCGCCCACCTTTACCTCCATGGGCATGAGTTTGCCGTCCTCGGACAGTTTACCCGGGCCTACGGCAAGGATTTCCCCTTCCTGAGGTTTCTCTTTGGCGGTGTCCGGAAGGACAATTCCCCCCTTGCTGACTTCTTCCTTGGGGGTGGGTTTGATCACCACTCTGTCTCCCAGAGGCTTGATCTTGGTCATGCTACCTCCTTTCACTAGAATATTTTAGCACTCGGCGGCTAAGAGTGCTAATGATTATAGCACAAGGGTTTCCAGTGCAACAAATCGTGGGGGCGTTTCCCAGGCAATGACTTGATTTCTTACACTACTCCGTGTATAAATATGGGTGATGGGGCAGCGGCGAAGAAGACAATGGGATAGGGCACGCGTCCGGGCTCTGAGGCAGCATCTAGGCCTAACTCAAGAGAAGATGGCTGAAGAGTTGGGGATACGGCAGCAGACGGTGAGCGAATGGGAGACGGGGGTGTACCGGCCTCGCGGCAGCTCAGATACGCTGCTGGGCATTGTTGCTGAGCGAAGCGGTTTCGCATACAGGACCAAGAAGGAGAATGAGAACGGTGACCTGGCGTGAAGTAGGCTGCTATGGCTTTGCGAGTATCCCTGAGTTCCGCTCTGCGACCTGTGGTGGTGCCAAGGAGTCCAGGCAGTTGAGCCGAGCAACGTAGGGGAGGAAGGTTTTTTTGGCCAGACTTACACGTAAACGGATAAAGGTCACCGAACAGTGGGCAGTTGAGGCGTGGCCGCAGCTCGTGGGGAGGGAGATGACTTGTGAAGGTGGCGAGAGATTAAGGCTGGTCTATCCGGGCAGGGTTAATGGTGGTGTGGGTCCCGACTTTCTAGACGCCGTTATCGTTATGGATGAAGCCGCTCTGGTGAAGGGAGATGTCGAGGTTCATGTTAGGTCGAGTGATTGGTATAGGCACGGTCATTATCAGGATCCAGAGTACGACAGGGTGATAGTTCACGTGGTAGTGGAGAACGACGGCGAATCAACAACTCTGAGGCGGGATGGTGGATCAATCCCGGTGTTATCGCTGTCGCGGGGCTTGTCACCGGTGGCAGGTGGGCATCTTCCCTGCTCGCAGACAAGAGAGCACAAAAGCGAAGAGAGCTTGAAGCGATTGCTTGAGGCCGCTGGTGAAGAGAGGTTCAGGAACAAGGCGAAGTCCTTTCGGGTGGAGCTAGCACGCGGAGAAGCAAGACAGGTGCTGTGGAAAAGTGTGAGCAGAGCTCTGGGCTATTCCAGGAACTCGAGGCCGTTCGAGGAGCTTGCTTGTAGACTGCCGCTCAAGTTCCTGGAGAAGCTTGAGTCACATGGGGGCCTGCTCCTGGAGCAGGCGTGGCTGCTGGGGATGGCTGGCTTGTTGCCCTGCCAGCGGTCAGAAGGGGTGTTCTTAGGTGAACAGGAGGCAGGGCACCTAGAGCGGATATGGGATTCGGTCGGAGATGGGGCCAGGGCCATGAGCGAAAACGACTGGCATTTCGGCCACATATATCCCAACAACTCACCCGTGCGGCGGGTCATAGCTCAAAGCTACGTACTTCAGCGCTATCGCACGGATGGCCTCCTTGGGGGACTGTTGCAGCTAATACGTGAAACGCCCCTGGTAGTGGGGTATCGGCGGCTAGAGGACGGCCTGACTGTGTTGGGAGATGGGTACTGGCAGGAACATCGTGATTTTGGTCGCAAAACAAAGAGGGCGGCCCTTCTGGGGCGTAGCAAGGCGGGGGAAATCGCGGTCAACGTGCTGTTGCCGTTCGGTTATGCCTGGGGAGAGGCAAGCAAGGAACCTGAGTTGGAGGAGAAGGCTATTCAGCTCTATGCTTCTTACCCCAGGCTGGCGGAGAACGCGATCACACGTCACATGGTGAGACAACTTTGCCTGGAAGATATGTCTGATTCTACGGCCCGGCGTCAGCAAGGGCTGATTCATATCTTCAGGAATTACTGTCGTGAGGGGAACTGTTCCCGGTGCCTTGTGGTGAACCGAGGCTAAGGCTGGGTACGACATCTAGCTCATAGCCATCTAGCTGGCCGTTCTGGAAATGGTAGTAGCCGCAGGCAGCGACCATAGCAGCGTTGTCGGTGCAAAGGTGGGGAGGGGGAACACGGGCCGGAAAGGGCGAGGCGTTCAAAAGCCGCTCGGTTAGCAACTTGTTGGCCGCTACCCCGCCGCTGAGGAGGATCTGTCTCACTCTGAATTCCCTTGCCGCCTCGATTGTTTTGGCAACCAGGACGTCTACTATGGCATATTGAAAGCTCGCCGCAGCGTCGGCTACCAGAGAAGGATTGGTCAGGATCTTTTCCTTTTGCACCAAGTGCCAGAGGGCAGTCTTCAAGCCGCTAAAGCTGAAGTCGTGGCTGCCCTTGAGCCAGGCTCGTGGCAGGGCCAGGTGTGGTGTTCCAGAGCTGGCCACTCGCTCGATGGCTGGGCCGCCGGGGTAGCCCAGGTTCAGGATCCTGGCGGCCTTGTCGAACGCCTCACCAGCGGCGTCATCGCGCGTTCGCCCCAGTTTCTCGAACTGTCCGTGTCCCCTCATCAGTATCAGGTCGCTATGCCCTCCGGAAACAATCAGGCAAAGGCAGGGGAATCGGATGTCTGCCTTCTCCTTTGGTGGCACGGTCAGCCAGTTGGCATAGATATGTGCCTCGAGGTGATTGATCCCGGCAATGGGCAACTGCGTTGCCAGAGCAATTGCCTTGGCGGTGTTGACCCCCACGAGCAAGGAGCCGGCCAAGCCCGGGCCGAAGGTTACAGCAATGCCGTCGATATCTTGCCAGGTGACACTGGCTTCAGACATGGCCTTGCTTATCACAGGAACGATGGTAAGGACGTGTTGCCTCGAGGCGACTTCTGGGACTATACCGCCATATCGACTGTGGATATCTATCTGAGAAGCTACGATGTTTGACATAATGTTATTGCCATCGGCAACAACTGCGGCTGCTGTTTCGTCACAGGAGGTCTCGATGCCCAGAATTCTCATGTTCTCCTGATTCTAAACCAGATCCTTGAAGAATGGCTTGAGGAAATGATGAGCTAGTGCTAGCAAGATAACGCTTGTCACCACTGCCACGGCGGCGTCATGGGAGAAACCCGTGATTGCCATTCCGAGTGCGGTAGCTGCTGCCGGGGGGTGTTCTGTATCGATGGTGACCATTATGAGTACGGACAGCCCGACGGCAAGCGAGTATACCAGCATCGACAGACATACCCAAGGCTGAGGGAGCAGCGCGCAGAGAGAGCCAACGGCAAAGCCGACCAGATGCCCCCCGATGATGTTTCTGGACCGGGCAGTAATGTCTCCTGGCATGGCGAACACGATGAAGGCGGTAGCGCCTATGGCCGCTATTACCACGACATGCTCCAGGTTCAAGAGTAGCAGGAGAAGGAATATCGTAAGGGCGGCAAGGGAACTCTGGAAGACGTAGTTCTTCCAGTACGGGCGGAATTTCCTATCAATTCTGGCACTCATCTGCGTGTTCGCCGGCTGAGGTGCCCAGACCCTAGACTAGCAAGAGACCTATGGAAAGCGACGAGCGCCAGCAGGTTGCGGCAGGAGCTTAGCATGTGTTTACATTGGTATTCTAACGGAGGAAGAGCGTTGGGGCAACAGCTAGCGCGTTGCCTGTGATCCAGGTAGCGTGCTAACCTAGCTTTACCACATGAGGCAGCTTGGGCGATGACCGGCATAATTCTGGCTGGGGGTAGGAGTTCGAGGTTTGGATTGGACAAGGTTCGGGCGACCATCAATGGGAAAAGCCTTATCCAGTGGGCAATTGACTGTCTTGCCCCCCTCAGCACGGAAATCATCATTGTAATTGGTCTGGAAGATTTCTTCGCTGCCCCATCGACGAAGATTCAGGTGATACGCGATGTGTATCCTGGAAAGGGCCCACTTGGTGGCCTCTACTCGGGTCTGCTAGGTTCATCTTTTCCTCGAGCTATTGTCATTGGCTGCGACATGCCGTTCGTAAGTGTTGCCTTGCTGGACTACATGACCCGAATGCCTTCAGTCTTTGATGTTGTTGTTCCCCGGACAGGAAAGGGAGTAGAGCCACTATGCGCCATATACTCCAGGAGTTGCGTAGCGGCCATTCACAAGCTGCTGGAGCGCAATGAGTTGAGGATCGGCGAGCTTTTTGGCACGGTCAAGGTGAGATATGTCGAGGAGAATGAGATCGATGGACTTGACCCGGAGCACCTGAGCTTCTTCAACGTGAATACTCTGGCTCAACTCCGTGAGGCCAGAAAGCTGGCAGGGGAGAGCTGAGCGCCGGTCCTGCGACGTGAGTCGACGGGCGTGGAGGGAAGTGGTAGAGGCCGAAGCCTCTACCACTTCTCCTGAGATAGCCGAGAGGTGAACCAGGTCCGCAACGGCTCGTCCAGCGTGCCCACTCTGGACTCCATCCAATTGATGTCTCCGCCAGCCAGAGCAGCCTTTTCCTCTTGGGTCAGGTCGTAGCCAGCAAGAGCCTTGCCCGGGTTATCAGACAATTGCGCTAGAAAGGCGGTATCGTCTCTGGCCCGAGCGAGAACAGATACCAGAGCTGTCGCTTTGGCATCGGGAGTCCATGCCCTTTGGAGCTCAGCTTGAGGGATACGCTCCTTGCGAAGGAGTGCCAGCCAATAGACCGCGCCTACCGAGCTGCCGCCAATGATATTGCCGATAGTCACCGGGACCAGGTTATGAACAAAGCCCAAAAGGTTGAGGTTGGTCAACTGAGCTGCCGTCACCCCCGCAGCCTGGACAACCTCCGCCTGAGTTGCCACGGCCATGCCCATGGGTATGAAGAACATGTTGGCGATGCTGTGCTCGAAGCCGCAGGCGACGAAGGCGGTTATGGGAAAGATGATGGCCAGTATCTTGCCAGGGACCGAGCGAGCAGCGAAGCATAGCCAGACGGCCAGGCAAACCAGAGCATTACACAAGATGCCCCGGAACAGCGCTGGTGCGAAGGCCAGATTCACCTTTGCGTTGGCGATCATCAGGGAGTTCGCTCCGACTCCGTAGGCACTAAGCTGCCAGGACTGGGCATAGAAGACCAAGGCCACCAGGAGTACTGAACCGGCAAGATTGCTGAAGTACACAATCCCCCAGTTGCGCAATAGTTGAGACCAATCTATTCGGGAGCTCATCCGGGGGGCGACCAGGAGGCAGTTGCCGGTGAATAGCTCTGCTCCGGCAACTACGACGAGGACAAGTCCGAGGCAGAAGGCCAGTCCCCCCAGCAATTTCCCCAGTCCGAAGCCTGGGCTAATATCGGTGGTAACCAGGGTGCAGAACACAGCGCCCAGGCCAATAAAGAGTCCTGCCAGGAGACCCAGGAGCACCATGCTGAGGGTGTCTCTGGAGCATTTGGCTATGCCGACGCTTTCCATCTGGTGAGCCATCTTGGCTGGCTGGTGGCAGTCGGGCGTCAACGCATCCAGCTTCTCAATGATAGCTCCGACACCTGGCAGCTCCCCCACGTGGGACACACGCGTCAATTCGCTTCGTGGCATCGTTCCTGCGCCTTTCACTTACCAGCTCTCCTGAGACAGGCGGCACCACAGCCAGGTCGCCAGCTCCTTATCCAGTTTGCCCACCCAGGCTTCTATTCTCCTGATGTCGCCGCTGGCCAGGGCAGCCCTCTCTTCGGGGGTCAGGGAATAGTACTCCTTGAGCGCTTCCTGGGAGTCTCGTGTCAGCCGTGCCAGGAACTCGGGCTCGTCGGCAGCTCTCTTCAAGACTTCAAGTAGCTCTAGCTCTTCCCTTCCCGGTGGGACTGGCCCCCCGACCTTTTCCTGGGTTGCTTCAATAGGTCTAATCATTTCTGTTCCTCCTTTCCTGTTGGTCTGTGAGTAGTCTAGCAATTGCCTGAGTGCCTGCCATCGTCCGCAGGTCGCAATCTTGTGTCACTATGGTCATGTCCAAGAGGGCCAATCGCCTTGCCCTTGGGGGCAGGCACGGCCTATAATTGGTTCAGCAGTTCGAGGAAGTTGAGCACAACGGATAGGGTAAGGGTGTTGATCGCGGATGACCACGCACTGTTGCGTGAGGCTCTGCATCGGGCCCTGGATGGGGAGAAAGACATGGAGGTCGTGGCTGAAGCCGCCGACGGTGAGGAGGCGGTCAAGCTCGTGTCGGAGCTGGCCCCCGATGTGGTAGTGATGGACATCGTTATGCCCAAGCTCAGCGGAATAGAAGCGACCAGAAAGATCAAGGAGATTACGGGTAACACGGCTATTCTGATCCTGACGGCATACGACGATGAAGAATACGTACTGGGGCTCCTTGACGCCGGAGCCGCCGGTTACCTTTTGAAGAGTGCCAGAGGCCGTGATGTGGTCGATGCCATTCGGACCATACGAGCCGGTGAGTCGGTGCTTCACCCAAGGATTATTGCCAAATTGCTGAAGCGAGCCATGGGAACATCGGTTGGCGCGCACGAAGGCCCGCAATTACTGAGTGAGAGAGAGTCGGGAGTACTCAAATTGGTTGCTCTGGGGATGAGCAACAAGGAGATCGCGGACAGGCTCTGTGTCAGCCAGCGTACTGTCAAGGCTCACCTGACCAACGTCTTCAACAAGTTGAACGTTGCCTCGCGCAGCGAAGCAATAGTCAAAGCACTGAAATGGGGCTTAGTCACTTTGGAAGATACCGCGGGCAAATTGCGCGATTGAGAAATCCACATCTGTGGATCATTGTCGTCCTTTTTGCAGGTCTAACCCTATCACACTACACCGAGTTCCTGTCTGAGATACCCATCCTGCACATCTCGCTGCCCGCCGGTCTCGGCCTTAGCCGACACAGTGTGGAGCGGCTTCTTTACGTGCTGTTGGTGCTATACGCTGGCTGGGCGATAGGGACGATTGGTGGGTGGGTAGCGTGGCTATCTAGCGGTGTGGCAATGTCACTTCGCGCTTTCCTCATTTCTCCGCAAGTCAGGGATGCGGTCGTGGAGAGTTCCGCCAGCCTGGTCGTTGCTGCTCTCGCCATAATGCTCGTACAAGCTCGCCACGAATGCCAGAGGCGGAACGAAGAATGCAGACAGCGAGCGCAGATGCTGGAGAGGGCCATGGAGGACCTGGAAATATCGCGGCGAGAGTACGAAGAGCTATTCACTGACGCCAGCGACGCCATCTGGATTCACGACATGGAAGGCGACATCACTCTGGCCAATAAGGCCTGTGAGAAGCTGACCGGTTATCCTGTTTCAGAGCTGCTAGGCAGGAATGTCTCCCAGTTCCTGGCCCCGGAGGCGATGGACCTGGCCAGACAGGTGAAGCAAAGGCTGCTCCAAGGCGAAGCCATGGAACAGCGCTACGAACAGAGATTGATAAGAAGAGATGGCTCCGAAGCGATTGTGCAGCTCGCCACCCGCCTCATAGCTGCGGAAGGCAAGCCTCAAGCTCTTGAAAATGTGGCTCGCGATATTACTGAGGAAAGGAAACTGCGGGACAATCTGCAATTCTACCTCAGGGAATGCCTCAGGGCTCAGGAAGAGGAACGCAAGCGCCTGGCCAGTGAACTCCATGACGATACTTCGCAGCTACTGTTGCTACTATCTCGTCGCATAGACAACCTTGCCTCTGCAGTCAGCGACTATCTACCTCAAGAGCAAAGAGACGAATTCGATAGACTCTATGAACTGTCTGAGCAAGCTTATGATGGCGTCAGGCGTTATGCTCAGGATTTGAGGCCTCGCATTCTCGATGACCTGGGTCTGATACCGGCCCTGGAATGGCTGGCTCGTGAGCTAACCGATGTTGCTGGCATCAAGGTACAGGTGAAAACCGGCATAATTCCGCCGCTGGACCCGGAAACGCAACTGGTTCTGTTTCGAATCGCACAGGAAGCACTGAGCAACATTAGCCGGCACTCTGAGGCGTCCGAGGCCAAGATTGCACTGGAGCACCAGGAGGGTGAGCTGAGGATGACCATTGTTGACGATGGCAAGGGCTTTGAGCTCCCTACGCAGTTGAGCGATTTCGCCGGTCAGGGCAAACTGGGCCTCACCGGGATGGAGGAGCGAGTCCGATTGGTAGGTGGGAA
>JADFUZ010000140.1 GCA_015222295.1 Chloroflexota bacterium
CGGTATGGTCCCGCTTCTTGACTCTAACTGTCCACACCTTTGCTGCCATAATCCACTTCTCCTTCTGACGTGTAATTTTGCTTGCTTCGGCGGCTTGTGTCAAGCGCTCGCCGGTTGATACAATCAGACAAGGGTAGCCAACCAGAACTGGCATTTCGTATGTTATGTGCCGGTTCTGAAAGCAAGGAGGAGAGTTGAAATGATGAAGATATCAGGTCTATGGATGGGGGTTATCTGCATTGTGGCCGGGATTCTCGTATTGGCCGTCCCTCATCTCTTGCAGTGGGTAGTGGGGATATTTCTTATTGTGATCGGGGTATTGGCGATTATGCGCAAGTGAAGCAACCTCTAATCGTACTGCGTCAACCCACCGCACTGCTTTAGCGTTCCCCACAGCACAGGGTATTGACAGGACATAAAGGGCTGATATAATTCAACTCAGGGGAGCGGACACGCATATCGGGCGAGGGATTTTTCGTCGTTCCGCGACTAAGAAGGTAGGAGGAGAGAAAAGGGGTACGTGACGGTCTGAGTCCGGAACCGCGGGGGTGTGTTGAGCCGCTGCCTGTAGTTGGTCACCTGGGCGGCGGGGAGCAAATGGTGGAACCGACCCTGATGAGGTCGGTTTTTTGTTTTCCATGGTCAGTATGTCTGAGGTCGACAGGGAAAGGGCTATCTCTAAGGGAGGAGACGGACTTCAAGGGAGAAGACGGACTTTCTGCACAAGGGGGTGACAGGTATCGAGAGGTTAACGGAAGAAACAAGGAGACAAGCCGCGATGCCCGAGGTTGACGGACGATAAGGCAAATATAGAATAAAGGAGGAAAGGATAATGAGAAAGTTAGTGCTTTTACTGGTGGTGGTGGCCCTGGTGCTGGCATTGCCGACGGCTGTGCTGGCGGACAAGCCGGAGAAAGGACTCAAGGGACTGAAAGGCCAGGCCGGCAACTCCAACACCGCCTTCGTGGAGCTCTGGGAGAAGGACCCGTCGGACTGGAGTATCATCGAGGACGGTGCCTGGGGCAAGCTGAAGTATAACCTCGCGGGGCCGGAGTTCGACTTCGTGTTCAACGGGCATGGCCTGGAGGCAGATACCGGCTACACCCTCATCTACTACCCGGAGCCTCAGACAACCTGGCCCTGGCCTGTCACTGAGATTGCCAGCGGCAGCTCCAACGAGGAGGGGGATATCCACCTGGCGGGCTCGGAGGAGCTAGATATGGTCCTCACTGGAGCCAAGATCTGGCTGGTGCTGTCCGTAGACTGCCCTGACGCCGTGATGACCGGGTGGAACCCCACGGAGTACCTGTTCGAGTACGACGTTATCACCTACGCCGACACCGATGGTTTGATGGGTGCGTGGCTCCTCGATGTAAATGACGGAGCTTATATGCACGACATGTTCATCGTGAGCCAGGATTCGACCGGTGTACTTACTGGCACTGGAGGATATCCGGCAAGTGGCCCCCCCTATAATACCGGATACGATTGGACGTTGACCGGTCAGCTAACCGGAAATTCCGTTACTCTGGTTATTACTTACACCAACACCTATACAATGACGCTTACCGGTACCGTTGACCCAAGTTGGAATAGTATGAGCGGTACGGGCACATCCGGTGCCTATACATGGTTAGCCACCAGGCTGCCATAGAATTCGGTTAGCTACTCAGATCATAGGAAGTTGGGCTGAGGGAGGTCCTTCGGGGCCTCCCTCGTCGTTCATGTAGTGCTTCCGCACGGACTCGGGAACCAGAGCCTGTCTCCGCCAGAGAGTTGGCCGTGTCTATACGCCTTCGGCACATGCCGCCCGCACCGATTCTCTGACAGTCGGCGCCCTCCCGCCTTCATCCAGCAACAGTCCTCTCTCTCCTGCCTACCTCCACACTCCCTACGGGCGGCGTTCAACAGCTTTTGCCCGCTGAAGAGCCCCAGGACTATTTTCTGGAGCATTTTGGAGCGAAAGTAGGGGTAATTTTCTTGCAATATTGGGGTAGAATGGAAAGAGCGTGAGGGTTCTGGCTCCTCCCGGACCGGGAGTGAACGAATCTTCAAATCTCATACCCCGGGTCGAGGGGCAACAGCGTATTGTGGCGAGAAAGGGGGTGATGTCTATGTACAGGATGGCTGGCCTCAGGGGTTGCGGCGGGCCCTGAGCTTTCCAGCATGTTGAGCGGCCGCGATGATTACAAAGGAGGAAGTGCAATAATGAAGAGACTACTATTCCCGATACTGGCCCTGATCCTGGCGCTCGGCCTGGCCGTGCCGGTGGCGGCCCACGTTGCGGAGCACCCGCAGACGGTGGACCTTGTGGCCGGTCAACACATCACGGTGGGCGAGGTGAGAGTGTGGAATGATGGCACGACACTGTACGTGGAGTACGCGATTACCGACCCTGACTGGGAGATAACGGAGACCCACGTGCACGTTGCCGGTGACGCGGGCGATATTCCTCAAACTGAGGCCAAGGGCAAGGGGAAAGGCAACACAGGGGGTAACCCCATTCCCGGTCACTTCGCTCAGGGGATGCCACATGACCCGGGGGTAACCGGGTACACGTACGAGTTCGACCTGGAGTTCGAGCCCTGCCAGGACGTCTACATCGCCGCCCACGCGGTGGTGGTGAATGGGACCGATCCGGACTACCTGTGGGAGGAGACTGCCTGGGCCGCCGGCGAGGACTTCATCGGCAAGAACTGGGCTACCTACTTCAAATACCACGTGCAGTTCCCCATGGAGTTGGACGGCACCGGTGAGTACGTTGCGGAGTGGCAGACCGACCCCGATTACTTCAGAAGCGAGCCGACCTCGGCGCACCTGTGGGTCCCTGCCTTCAGAGGGCCCTCAGCCGATGAAGCCAGGATTGTAGTCGGGCTGCCCGCAGGGACAACCCTGGGCGACATCCAGTCAATCTCCTGGTATACATTGCTGGTGAGCGGCTACGTGCCCCACTGCGACATAGTCCTCGACACCGACGGTGACAGTGTCAGGGACGCCATACTCGTAGCTGAAGGTGCCTACCAGAACG
>JADFUZ010000141.1 GCA_015222295.1 Chloroflexota bacterium
CACAGTCCCTTTCCACTCCTTCTCCAGTTTTTCCCCTAGCTCAACAACCAATCGACTAGCCATCTTTCTCCCAACGCCGGGCACCTGACTAATGACATCCACATTACCTGTCGTGATCGCGACGACCATCTGGTCAGCGTTCAAGAAAGAGAGGAGCGCCAGAGCCACCTTGGGACCAATGCCCGAAACCGAAATGAGGTTCTTGAACAAGCCCAGCTCTTCGTAAGAGGCAAAACCATAGAGAGAGATATTGTCTTCCCGTAGATGGAGATGGATATGGAGGGAGATTCTGTCACTAACAGTCCCGAGCTGGGCCAGGGTTGAACCGGGAACGGAAACTTGAAACCCGACTCCGCCCACGGCGATCACGATTGAATCAGAGCCTCGGTATTCCAAGGTACCTTCGAGAGTCGCTATCATGCTAGGCCCCCTCAGCTAGCCATTGGCTGACTAGCCTCCGCCGGCTGTGGCAGATTGCCACGGCGAGGGCATCGGCAGCATGGTGCGGTTGCGGCGCCTCGGTCAGGCCAAGCTGGACTCTCACCATCTCCCACACCTGTTGCTTGTCGCTCCGCCCATAGCTGGTCACCTGCTGCTTCACGGAGGCTGGTGAATAGTAGAAAACGGGCAACCCCACGTCGGCTGCAGCCAGGATAGAGATGGCTTGCGCCCTGCCAATGGCGAACGCTGACCTTACGTTGCGCCCTACAAATGGCTCTTCGATTGCGACCTCATCCGGCTCATGCTCAGCGATGATCTTGCTTAGCTGAGCGTAAATAGAGCGCAACCTCTCCTCTACAGGAATCCGGGAAGGCAGGTTCAACACCCCGCAGTCCACCATTCGCAGCTCATCCTCCACATCCACCACACCATAGCCCAGATTTAGGGTCCCAGGGTCAACCCCAAGAATACGCATCTCGTTATGCCGGACTGCGCAATCGCTCCAGTGTCGCGTCGGAGAAATCGATATTGGAGAAGACACGCTGCACATCATCCATCTCTTCCAATCGGTCAAACAGATTCAAGGCCTGAACAGCCTTGGCCTCGTCCAGCAACACTGTGTTCTTGGGTACCAGAGAGATCTCCGCCGATATCACGTGACTGGCTTCTTCGACGCTCTTCCTTATCTTCTCCATGTCGCTGGGCTGTGTGTAGATCTCGAGGTAGCCCTGCTCCGTCTTAACATCCTCAGCCCCGGCATCAATGGCAGACAACGCTATTCCTTCGGCATCCGAGTCACCGGTTTCGACTGTGATCACACCTTTGCTTTCAAACAACCATGCCACACAACCACTCTCACCCAAGCTACCACCATGCCGCAAGAATAGACGGCGCACATCCTGAATCGTGCGGTTACGGTTGTCAGAGAGGGCCTCCACCAAGACCGCTACTCCATTTGGGCCGTATCCCTCGAGTGTCAGTTCGTTCAAATCAGCCGCTCCGGTTTCACCACTGCCGCGCCTTATCGCTCTCTCGATGTTGTCAGACGGCATGTTGTTGTCCCGAGCTTTCTGCACCACCAATCGTAGCTGAAAATTGCTCTCCAGACTGCTCCCCCCCTCCCTAACGGCAACTATGATCTCCCGCGCAAGCTTCGTGAATAGTTGCCCCCGTCTGGCATCGGCAACTCCCTTCTGCCGCTTTATTTGTGACCACTTAGAATGTCCCGACATAGTACCCAGCAATCCAATTCTAGCATCGGTAACCCAAAGACGCAAAGCATCAACGAACCACGGTGCCCTATGTTGGCGTACACGGGCATCAGAAGACGCAGCCGCACAACCGAAGGAAGCTCTCTCGACGGCAAAGCTGGCAAAGCCATTTCTCGGGCCATCTGCGCAACCAGGAGAGCCTCATGGACTATGATATTGCCAGAAACCATATGTGTTGTTGTGCTATAGTGTTAACCCCATGTGTGAGGTAACGCCCTCGGGCACCATCACATCAGTCCCGGGCTTCCACGCTGGTGCCGCTCAGTCCGGCATAAGGACCAAGAACAGGCTTGATCTGGCCATCCTCTACTCCGAAGTCCCGTGCGTCGCCGCAGGCGTTTTTACCACTAACCAGATCAAGTCATCTCCAGTTGTCCTGTCCCGAGAGCACTTGTCAAGAGGACGAGTCCAGGCAGTTGTGGCTAATTCAGGCTGCGCTAATGCCTGTGTCGGTGAGCAAGGGCTAGCTGACGCGCGGGAAATGGCACAACTGGTAGCGGGAAAGCTGGGAATACGCCCCAATGATGTCCTTGTCGCCAGCACCGGCGTGATTGGGACACGACTGCCTATGGACCGTGTGCAAATCGGGATCAGGGATGTCGAACTCAGAGCAAACGGCGGTCACGACTTCGCCAGGGCCATAATGACGACAGACACCAATCCCAAGGAGGTAGCAGTCAGCGTTGACGTGGGAGGAACTGAGATTGCTATTGCCGGAGTCGCAAAGGGATCAGGCATGATCCACCCTGACATGTCAACCATGCTTGCTTTTGTTGCCACCGATGCCTCGATACATGCTGGGTTCCTCCAGGCTGCATTGAAGCAAGCAGTAGATGTTTCTTTCCACATGATTAGCGTTGATGGAGAAACCAGTCCCAGCGACTGCGTATTCCTGCTAGCCAACGGTAGAGCTGGCAACGATACAATCGGCTTCGACAATGGTGGCGTCTTTCAGCAAGCCCTGAGCGAGGTTTGCCTGCACCTGGCCAGGTCTGTAGCGCGAGACGGCGAAGGAGCAACGAAGATGATTGAGGTAGTGGTGGAAGGGGCAAGACAGCAGTCTAGCGCGCGCCAGGCGGCCAGAACCATTGTAAGCTCGCCGCTGGTAAAAGCAGCAATACATGGTAGTGACCCCAACTGGGGGCGTATTGTCACTGCTCTAGGACGGAGTGGGGCCGAAGTGATGGAGGAAAAGCTGGACGTGTATCTGAACGATATCAACGTTATGAAACAGGGCCATGTCGTTCCTGTAGGCAGAGAGAAGCTTCAGGCATCCCTGCAAAACAGTACTGTGTCTATCAGACTACATCTCAATCTGGGAGATGGCACGGCCACTGCTTGGGGATGCGACCTATCTGAGGAGTATGTTACGATAAACAGCGCCTATACGACATAGATGGAGAAAGTCATAGTTGTCAAGATCGGAGGCAGCACACTTGGCAGTCACGACACAACCCTGGAAGACCTGGTGCTGCTGCAGAAGAGAGGCATGTCAACGCTCCTGGTCCATGGGGGTGGTCAGCAGGTTTCCAGTTGGTTCTCCAGGAGCGCCATTCCCTCCAGGTTCATAGATGGCTTGAGAGTCACCGACGCAGAAGGATTGGAGATAGCAACCGCTGTGCTGGCTGGCTTAGTGAACAAGAGACTCGTGCTACGAATCCAGGCCTTGGGGGGGAAGACAATAGGCTTGAGCGGCATTGATGGCAACGTACTCTGGGCGAGCGTCAAGAAGCCTGAACTGGGCTACGTTGGTGAGATTGCAAGAGTCAATACCACGCTACTGGAACTACTGCTGGGAAAGGGCTACATCCCGGTGCTTGCTCCGATATGCTCTGGCATAGTTGGCGACGGGGTGTCATTGCTCAACGTGAACGGAGACGCCGCCGCTGGCGAAATTGCGGCTGCAATAGGCGCTGAGAAACTCGTTTTCCTGACAGATGTTGATGGCATCCACGATGATTCCGGCAAGACCATAGCCAGACTCACTCCTGCTGAGGCGCAGAATATGATTGGCTCTGGCACGGCTTCAGGTGGGATGATACCCAAGATAGAGGCTTGCCTCAAGGCCTTGACTGCAGTGCGTCAAGCTCGGATTGTGGACGGGAGAGCATCTCACGCGTTACTCAAGGAGATTCCAAATGGAAGTGGAGGAACCACCATTGCCTCAGGATAACTGGCATGACTTGGAACACGAGCTGTTTCTGAGCACGTTTAAGAGGTTCCCCGTGACCTTGGTTCGAGGTCAAGGCACTCAGGTCTGGGATGACCAGGGAAAGCAATACCTTGACCTTGTCGGCGGCTGGGCGGTGGACAGCCTGGGACACTGTCCCCCAGTGGTTGTTGATGCTTTGGAAAGGCAAGCCAAGACCCTGATTCACACATCAAACCAGTTCTACACCATTCCTCAGATAGAGCTAGCACAACTTCTGGTGCAGAATAGCTGTCTTGACAAGGTTTTCATTTGCAACAGCGGTGCTGAGGCCAACGAGGGAGCAGTGAAGCTAGCTCGGAGATACGGGAAGCTCCGCCTCGATGGCGCCTACGAAATCATAACTACCCGCGACTCTTTCCATGGGCGAACGTTGGCTATGACTGCCGCTACGGGGCAACAGAGTTTCCACGATCCATATACTCCCCTGCCTGGCGGCTTTGTCAATGTTGAATTCAACCATGTGGAAGCAATTCAAGAGGCTACCACGGCCAGGACCTGCGGCGTAATGCTGGAGCCAATCCAGGGTGAAGGCGGAGTTAACCTTCCGGAGGATGATTACCTCGAGAGAGTACGAAGTTGGTGTCGCCAAAAGGGCATTCTCTTTATCTTGGATGAAATTCAGACCGGCATAGGCAGAACGGGGACTCTGTTCGCCTATGAGCAATTCAAGGTGGAACCGGATATAATGACCCTGGCCAAAGGGCTTGCTAGCGGAGTACCTATAGGTGCTTTTCTGGCCAAAGAGCATGTTTCTGTCTTCAGCCCTGGTGACCATGGTTCTACCTTTGGTGGCAATCCTCTTGTTTGTGCTGCTGCCTGCGCCACCCTGAAGTACATCGTTGATCACGACGTACCGGGCAGAGTCAAGCGGGTAGGAGACTATTTCCTGGCTCGGCTGGAAAGCTTGAGGCAGCACTTTGATTCAATCGCCAAGGTAAGAGGCCGCGGACTCCTGATAGCCTTGCAGTTTGACAGCGACATCGCTCAAGAAATAGCCATGGCCTGTCTGGAAAGGGGGCTGCTGGTCAACAAGGTGAAACCCGGTACACTTCGGTTCATGCCACCCCTGATTATCACCGAGACCGATGTGGACAAGGCAATTGGCATCTTGGAAGACGCCCTTAGGGAGAAGACAAGGAGGTGAAATGTCGGACACAGTAGTGCTGGCCTACAGCGGAGGGCTGGATACTTCGGTAGCGATAAGGTGGCTCAAAGAAGAACGCAATATGGATGTCATCGCCTTCACCGTGGACATAGGCAATGTTGCTGACCTTGGCGCCATCAGGCAGAAAGCCCTCGATGTCGGCGCCATCAAGGCCCTCGTGGTTGACGCCAGGGAAACCTTCATCCAATCATACGTTTTTCCAGCGCTTCAAGCTGATGCCGTTTACGAGGCGCAGTATCCACTGGCTACAGCGCTGGGACGTCCTCTTATAGCCCAGCTTCTGGTGGAAACAGCAAGAAAAGAAGGCGCGGCTGCCGTAGCCCACGGCTGTACAGGCAAGGGGAACGACCAGGTCAGAATGGACGTGAGTGTGGCTGCTCTGGCTCCCGAGCTCAAGGTGTTGGCTCCGGCCAGAGACTGGAACATGACTCGGGAGCAGACGATTCTCTATGCTCAGACTCACCATATCCCGGTTCCCATTACCAGAACCAGTCCATATTCCATCGACGAGAACCTGTGGGGAAGAAGCATTGAGTGCGGTATCCTGGAAGACCCATGGCATGAGCCCCCCAGTGACGTCTTCGCCTGGACCAGAGCCCTCGAGGCAACGCCGGACGAGCCCTGCTATTTGGAAATCGAGTTTTTTGAGGGAGTTCCCATAGCCCTCGACAACGAAAAGGAAGACGGAGTCAGGCTGGTTACGAGAGTCCACGAGCTGGCTGCCGAACATGGTGTGGGCAGAATTGACCATGTCGAGAATCGGCTTGTGGGCATAAAATCCAGGGAAATCTACGAGGCGCCGGCGGCCACAGTCCTGCTCAAAGCACACCAAGCTCTAGAAGCTCTGGTGCTAACCAAGGAGCAGCTTCGTTTCAAGAGCAAGGTGGCCAGCGAGTACGCTGACCTTGTTTACAACGGGTTGTGGTTCACGGGCCTGCGTCAGGATCTGACTGCGTACGTAGGGAGTACCCAGAGATACGTGTCCGGGACTGCCAGGTTGAAGCTCTTCAAAGGCAATTGCCATGTAGTCGGGCGCAAATCGCCGTACTCGCTCTACGACTACAGTCTGGCTACATACGATAAAGGCGATGCCTTCGACCAAAGCGATTCTCCCGGCTTTATTCGTATCTGGGGTCTGCCCGTTAGAACTCAGGCTCGTTCTCAATCCCTGTTCCATCAGAAGGACCAATGCTAGAAGACAAAGACGAACTGGTAAAGCAATACCTTGCCTCGATACCGTTCGACCAGCGCCTGTTTCGCCAGGACATAAGAGGTAGCCTAGCTCATGCCAAGATGCTGGCCAAGCAGCGAATAATAACGGAAGACGACGCGGCCGCCATAATCAAGGCGCTAACCTCAATTCAGCAGGAAATCGAGCAGGGGGAGTTTCAATTCAGACCTGAACTCGAGGACATACACATGAACGTTGAAACACGGCTGCAGGAGAAGCTTGGTGACACTGCCGGTAAACTCCACACAGCCCGCTCAAGGAATGATCAGATAGCTCTGGATATGCGGCTTTTCCTCAAGGAAGAGACCAGCCGGACCGTCACCAGGTTGAACGATTTGCAATCGTCGCTGTTGCAACTGGCCGAGGCAAACCAAGACGTAATAATGCCGGGCTATACTCACCTGCAGCAAGCTCAGCCCGTCCTTCTCGCCCACCACTTGCTGGCCTATTTCGATATGCTTCAGCGAGATAAAGAGAGATTCAGGGACTGCTTGAACCGCACCGACGTCCTGCCACTTGGTAGCGGGGCTCTGGCTGGCGTCTCCTACGCCATAGACCGTGACTTCTTGGCCCGGGAACTGGGCTTTGGCAAGGTCAGCACAAACAGCCTTGACGCCGTATCCGACAGGGATTTCGTAGTGGAATTCGAGGCTGCAAGCGCCCTCACCATGATGCACCTCTCCCGACTAGCCGAGGAGATCATCCTGTGGACGTCTGATGAATTCGGCTTCATCCAGATTGGTGAAGCCTATACTACGGGCAGCAGCATCATGCCGCAGAAGAGGAATCCTGATGTGGCGGAGCTGGCGCGGGGAAAAACAGGAAGAGTGTATGGCAATCTAATCGCTACTTTGACCACCATGAAAGCCCTGCCTTTGGCCTACAACCGCGACATGCAGGAGGACAAGGAGAGAGTCTTCGATACTCTGGACACATTAGATCTCAGCCTGCATGCGTTTGCCGAGATGATAAGGACGGTTAGGGTGAACGTCGGGCGAGTTCGCGCCGCTTTCAGAAAAGACTACGTTCTGGCCACCGACCTGGCAGACTACCTGGTGAAGAAAG
>JADFUZ010000142.1 GCA_015222295.1 Chloroflexota bacterium
ATATCAGCCTGAGTAATCCTTTGGACTTCAGCAATGCTTTTCCCTCTGACCAGCTCGGTGACCATGCTGCCAGAGGCGATGCTGGGCCCACAACCATCAGTCCAGAAGGTCGCGTTTGTGATCCTGCCGTTTCTCGCCTTCAGGTATATCTCCATCGTATCGCCGCAAGGGCCAGTCACCCTGCCAAATCCATCTGGAGCCTCAATCTGACCCAGGTTCCTCGGGTTGAGAAAATGGTCGATTGTTCTCTCAGAGTAAACACTCCGCATATCCTCCATCACGGATTCTTCGAGTTTTTTCAGGGGGTCATCGAGTTCGGCCATCTCTCCAATACCTACTTCGTCTCGCCCAAGGCAGAAAGTACACCGGCAAAGATCTCGGACAGGGCGTCTGAATCATACGTCTCAATATTTCCCTCATCACACAATCTGGCCAGTTGAGGATCAAGGGGCAACCGTCCAAGAAGAACGGATTGAGACGACTTGGCCATGTCTTCGCCCTTGCTACTGCCAAAGACCTCCAGTTTCTCTCCAGTTTCAGGTAGCATGAGATAGCTCATGTTTTCTATCAGGCCAAGCACAGGAACGTCCATCTTCCTCGCCATCTTCACTGCTTTCCTGACTATCATCTCCGTCAGGTCCTGAGGCGTGAAAACCGCGACTACGCCGGACAGCGGGATCGTCTGCATCACTGTCAACGGAGCGTCAGCAGTGCCCGGCGGCAGGTCTATGATCAGATAATCGAGCTTCCCCCACAACACCTCCTCCCAGAACTGCGTAATGGCCTTAGACATAAGAGGACCGCGCCAGATCACCGCATCATCCTCACTGGGCAACAGGAGATTCATGGACATGACCTCAATTCCGGACCTGGATAGTATGGGCAGAATCCCCGTGTCACTACCGCTCGGGCGCACGTTCAGCCCAAACATCTTGGGAATGCTGGGACCGGTGATATCGGCATCAAGTATGCC
The DNA here is from genome assembly GCA_015222295.1 of Chloroflexota bacterium. GTDB lineage: Bacteria > Chloroflexota > Dehalococcoidia > GIF9 > AB-539-J10 > JADFUZ01. Next base: position 974 of record JADFUZ010000142.1, read on the forward strand.
AACATCCTTTCCTTGTCGGGCAAAGGACGTGGCCAGTAGACTGGCCACCAAAGACTTGCCTACCCCTCCCTTGCCACTCATCACTGCTATCACGTGCCGAATCTGATTCAGTTCCTTCGGCTTCGCTTCGACAAAGTCAACGATGGCTTCTGTCAAGCCAGAAGCCTGCTTGGCCCCATCAGTCACTTTCTCCCTCAGCCAGTTATGGTACTCAGCAGGTATGGCAGTGGAAGCAAGAGTGATCTTCGCCTTGTTGTCCTCAACCGCAATGCTCCGCACCAGGTTCATCTGTACTACGCTGCGCATTACTCCAGGGACAATTATCTCTCCGAGCGAGCCACGGACTCGCTCCTCCATTCCATCACTCACGATAGCCTCCTTCTGATTCTAGTGGTCACATAGATTATCGCCTGTGGCCAGCGTTCCCGTGACATAGTCCATGACGGCTTTCTCTGGGTCGTGTTGCAATGTCCCGATGACGACCTGAATACGGTTCTCTCTGAAAAGGCCCTGCGCCCGCGTTCCCATCCCGCTGGCTATGACGACAGAGACTCCCTCCTCAGCCAGCCAGGCAGGCAGAAGCCCCGGTTCATGGCCCGGTGAGGGCTTGACCTCCTTCTTGACTACCATCCCGGTTGTCTCCTCAACATCAAACAGAGCGAAATCGCTGCAATGGCCGAAATGCGCAGCCATCTCGCCATCAGTGACAGGTACTGCGTATCTCATCCGTGGCTACCCTCCTTTGCAAATGGCGCTAGCCACCTAGCTTTGCTAGGGTGCTCTGCCACAACCTCTCTATTTCTTGAGTCACTCTGCTGCTGGAGTACTCTACTACCGGCAGACCTTCAACGAGTGCCTCGGTTACCACATTGTCAAATGGGATCTTGGCTGCCACCTCTATTCCCTGCCCGCGGCAATAATCCTCAATACGACGGGAGTTGTCCTCGTTCAGGTCATATTTGTTAATGCACACCAGGGCAGGGATCCGAAAATACTGGCAGAGGCCAACAACTCGCTCAAGATCGTGAATTCCTGATAACGTAGGCTCGGTCACGAGAAGAGCCAGGTTCGCTCCAGTCAGAGATGCAATAACCGGACAACCAATGCCCGGTGGACCATCGCTGATGATGTATTCCAGTCCCTGCTCTTCAGCTAGGAGCTTGGCGTTGTTTCGGACCAGCGTGACTAGCTTGCCGGAATTCTCCTGAGCGATTCCCAGTCTGGCGTGAGAAAAAGGCCCATATCGCGTGTCAGAAACAGACCACTGGCCGGCCATACATGGCTGCATAGTAATAGCATCAACAGGGCACACTTGGAAACAGAAGCCACAACCCTCGCAAGGGATTTGATCCACTGAGTAGTCAACGATGGCGCCAAAACGGCAGACCTCCTGGCACAAGCCACAATCAGTGCATTTCTCTCTATCAATAAGGGCAACCTGCCCGCTCCAGAACTCGCCTTCCCGCTTGACCGTGGGCCGCAGCAACAGATAGAGGTCAGCAGCATCTACATCGCAATCTGCCAGCGCCTTACCTTTGGCCAGAGCCGCAAAGGACGCCACTACGCTCGTCTTCCCGGTTCCTCCTTTGCCGCTGAGGACTACTACTTCTCTCACTTGTTTGTCATCGCCGATCGCAACCTCTCGCCATCAAGTCACCCTGTTGCGCCCGCCGAGAAGACCCGGTTGACATCCTGGAAAAGCTCAAGAAAGGCCTTGCGCCATTCAGGTATCCCCTCGACCAGAGGAACTCCCCTCGAATAGAGCACGGCGATTTCTCTATCCAGAGGGATTCTCAGCAAGACAGGAATACCCTGTTCCCGGCAATAGTCCTCAACCTTCCCGTCTCCCACGCCAACTCGGTTAATCACTACAGCACACGGGATTCGCAGTTTCCTCACCACTTCCACTGCCAGCGAGAGGTCATTGAGTCCGAATGGAGTAGGCTCAGTGACCAGAAGACAGAAATCGCTGCCGCCAATTGCCTCTACCACGGGGCAAGAGGTTCCAGGCGAGACGTCAATGATGACTTCGCTTGCGGAGTCGATGTGTTTCTTGACCTCCCTGATTATGGGAGGAGCCATCAGTTCGCCGATGTCGAGTCTTCCCTGAACCAGTTCCAGGTTCCCTAAGCTGCCCTTTTCAACCACACCTATTTCCTTTCCACCTTCAGCGATGGCCGACTCAGGGCATAGATAAGAACATGCTCCGCAGCCGTGGCATAGCTCAGGGAAGACAAGTACCTTCTGCTTGATCACGGCAATGGCATTGTAGACACAGACCTCGGCGCACTTGCCGCAATAGGTACACTTAGTCCTGTCTATCTCAGGCACACGAATGAATACAGGCTGGCTCTGGTCTGTGGGCAAGCGCAAAAAAACGTGATCGTTTGGCTCCTCTACGTCGCAATCCAATAGCTGGACCTTGCGTTTCTCGCTTAGCGAGAGAGCCAGGCTGGTGGCCACGAGGGTTTTCCCCGTACCACCTTTGCCACTGGCAACGGAGATGATCACGCTATTCCCTGGTCATTTTTGCACCGCATTTGGGGCACTCCAGGTTGTAGCAAGGAACACCTATCCCGTGGGAAACCTTGGTGCCACAACTGGGGCAAACGCAGTTCCCGCTGGGACCTGCCCCAGGGCGGTCTCCACCCATCCTGCCTCTCCCTGCCCCTGCCCCACGCCCCATACCACGACCTGTGCCTGGCCCCTGACCATAAGGACCTGTTCCATCTCCCCTGGGCATCTAAGAAAACCTCCTATAGGTACTGGCGCTCCCCTTACCCCATCGGAGGGAGTCCGCATATTCCAGTGCTACACGTAGGACAACTTGCTTCTGAGGGCCCGGCATTACTGGAGACAGGGCAAGAGAACGAAGAGAACAGTCTCTCCGGGTTCGGAGCATGGCATTTGGGGCAACTCAAGCCAGAGCTACCCTCGCCAATGGTCTGACGAACCTCGAATCTCTGCCCACACTTGCCACATTGATACTCATAGATGGGCATAGCTCACCTCCCTTTCTTCTCCAACTCCTCAAGCCGGCGCTGGATTTCACTCAGTTGCTGACCCAGGATTTCGGCCTGATTCTTGAGCATCTCTGTCTCCTGATCCGGACCGACGGGCCCTTGCATCGCCCCCGACGCAGGTGGCATTCCTAACCCCATGCCCATACCCGTACCGCGACCCATCCCCATCCCCATACCTCTACCCATGCCACGACCCGTTCCCATTCCCATACCATAGTGGGCGCCCACGCTAGCTTGACCGCTCGGCTGAAGCTTTCCTGCCTTGTAGGCCTCCACAGCATTTCTGACCACCCCGGTGACGCCAGTGATCACCTGAACGCCGGCCGCAGATAATGTCTGGTAAGCATTGGGCCCACAGTTGCCAGTGAGAACGACTTCCACTCCTTTGTTAGCGATCATTTGAGCCGTGCTGATGCCTGCCCCTCCCGCAGCCGCCATGTTGGAATTCTCCAGGGATTCAAACTCCATGCTGTCGAGATCAATGGCGATGAAGTACGGACACCTGCCAAAACGCGGATCCACCTCAGCATCCAGGCTGGCGCCCGTTGCCGATATTGCGATCTTCATAATGCTCCTTTCCTATCCTTCGCCTTTCTCCAACTCGCTTATTCTAGCACTAATCTGCTCCAGTTGTCCCTTCACCATCTCGGCCTCACCCTTCAGCGAATCCAGCTCCTGCTCTCGAGTCATCGTAGCCCCCGGGTAACCCGCAACTCCAGAGGGATAACCGTAGGGTGCCCCGTACGCGGGCGACTGGCCAGGAACCTGGTAGGGCATCGCACCGCCAAAACCGTACCCTCGCCCAAATCCCAGCCCTCGCCCAAATCCCAGTCCCCGCCCCATCCCCCAGGGGCTGCAAAAACCCCGTCCACCACCTGTCATTGGACCCATTCCACGCGGTCCTGTTCCATCAAATCCTGGCATAATCCACCTCCTTTACTTTTGCTAGACCTGTCACATTCGCTACCATTCGTAAGGATACTCCCTGCCATAGCCGCGGTAGGGATACCCGAACCCATACCCCCCGTAAGGCTGTCCATAAGGCGCCCCGTACCCGGGCCAGCCCCAGGCAGACGGACCGCCCCCACCAGACCAACCCCTTCCCCAACCCATACCA
>JADFUZ010000017.1 GCA_015222295.1 Chloroflexota bacterium
CGGAGGCATCTCTGGCCAGCGGGATACCTTTGGAGCAGATCGCCAAGACTCTTGTCTTTGTGGACCAGGATTCGAAGCCGCTGATAGCCGTGGTGAGAGCCGATTCTACCGTGAGCCGACACAAGCTTGAATCCTCCTCCCACACCAAGTCTGTGAGGATTGCTTCGGATGACGTTGCAGAGAAGGTCACCGGCTACCCGACTGGGGGGATAGCTCCTCTCGGTCACAAGAGAAAGCTTCCTGTGTACCTGGACGAAAAAGTCCTGGCCAATGAGTACGTCTGGTGCGGCGGTGGGACGAGAACAAGATTGGTCAAGTTGAAGGTGAAAGACATCGTTGGCCTGGTCTCTCCACAGATATGCGACATATCAGCGCCGTGACACGATTCGTTCCTGGAGAGCGCATTTGTAAGGAGCATAGGAATGCCCTTCATACTCAGCGGTGACGAGATCCGAGCCTGGCTCAAAGCGACTCCTCCTCTGGTAGAAGGACTACTCGACGAGGAACAGCAGATCCAGCCTAACGGTATTGACCTGACGGTAAAGGAGATTGCCTCGTTCACTTCGCCAGGCACCCTGAGCTATGACAACAAGGCCAGATCCCTTTCACACAGCTCTCCTTTGGCCTGCGACGAACTGGGGGCCATCCACCTGACGGCGGGCTGCTACCTGGTGACCTATAACGAAGTTGTTCATCTTCCCAGGACCATGGTGGCTTTCGGTTTTCCACGCTCCAGCCTTCTCCGTTGCGGCGCGACCATCCATACTGCAGTCTGGGACGCAGGCTACTCAGGGCGCTCACAGTCCCCGCTTGTGGTCCATAATCCCACCGGCCTACACCTCCATATCAACGCCAGAATCACTCAGCTTGTTTTCTTCCACCTCGGTCAGGAAGTCGGACAGGGCTATCAGGGCATGTTCCAGGGTGAGAACATCTGATCCGAGACATGATTGGAAGGCTCGGTACTGCACAGACCTCACCTTTCCAGTAACGGGCCTTCACCTCAGCGAAAGCAGTACAGCAGAAACCGTTGTCTTGTTATGTCAACTACCTCCGCGCGCAATATGGTTGCGTGTCCCGGTGGCATAGCGCGCAAACAACAGCCCCAGCCGTAGCCACTCGAGATGATACAATAGCATTGCAGTATCAAGCGGGGCGAATCACCATGGACGTCAAGACTCTAGAAATGCTCGAGTTCCACCGGGTCAGAGAAATAATCGCAGAGTTCACTTCCTTTTCGCTTAGCCGCGACATGTCTCTCAATCTTCAACCATCCTCAGATTTCGAACAGGTTTCCCTTCTCCTCAGGCAGTCAGCCGAGGCGCGACGTCTTCTTTCACTGCAACCAGACTTATCCGCCGGTGAGATCTCTGACATTCGCGAAGTCGTGAAAATGGCTGCGCAGGGCAAAGTTCTCGAGCCACAAGCCCTCCTGGAAATCCAGCAGACGCTTTCTGCCAGCCGCCGTTTGCGTGGCAACTTGAGCAAGCTGAGGGGAAACCTGCCGCTCCTGTGGAATATCGCTCAGGGCATCGTTGAGCTCCCTCAGATTGAGAAAAGCATCACTGCGTGCATCACAGCTGCTGGCCAATTGCAGGACTCGGCTTCGCCCAGGCTGGCCAACATCAGGCGGGGGTTGAGAGAAGCACGTGAGCAGCTCATCGACCACCTGGAATCCATAATCAGATCACCCAGAGGGCACAAGATTGTGAGGGAGCCTATCATCACCGAGAGGGAGGGAAGATATGTCATCCCGATCAAGATTGAGTCTCGAAAGGAAATAAAGGGCATCGTTCATGACGTGTCCAATACTGGAGTCACCCTGTTTGTCGAGCCGTGGACCACCGTGGAGCAGGGCAACCAGCTTCGAGAGCTTGTTACAGAAGAACGGCGTGAAATAGAGAGGATTCTCAGAGATCTCAGCATCGGAGTTGCAGCGCACGAAAGCGAAATCACTCACAACGTAGCCCTGACAGCCGAGCTAGATCTGGCACTGGCCAAGGCAAAGTACGCCAGAAGCACGAGGGCCACCGAACCAATACTGACCACTTTCCATGAAGACGGCAAGGGGCCGGCGCATCAGCAGACAGGTGCGCTCAAACTCGCTCAAGCCAGGCACCCCCTGCTCGGCGAGAAGGCAGTGCCGCTTTCTGTGGAGATCGGTCGAGACTTCTCAATTCTCGTTATTACTGGGCCCAACACGGGTGGCAAGACAGTAGCGGTGAAGACAATCGGGCTGCTCGTCTCGATGGCACAGGCTGGCCTGCCGATCCCCGCTTCAGAGGAAAGCCGGGTCCCTGTCTTCGACGGCGTGTTCGCCGATATCGGCGACGAACAAAGCATTGAGCAGACTCTCTCCACCTTCAGCTGGCACATGAGCAACGTTCTACGTATCACCGAGAGTGCTACGAGAAGGAGTCTCGTGCTCCTGGACGAGTTGGGAGGAAGCACTGATCCTGTCGAAGGTTCCGCACTGGCTCGCTCCATACTGCTGTATTTCTTGTCGCGACAGACCATGACCGTAGCCACGACACACTATAGCGACTTGAAGCTGTTCGCACACACGACCTCAGGGCTACAAAACGCTTCGCTGGACTTTGACCCGGTTACGCTGGCACCGACCTACCATCTCACGGTAGGCGTACCCGGTGGCAGCAATGCTCTGGCCACCGCCTCGCGTCTAGGCTTGCCTGCCGAGATCGTCACTGCTGCCAGAGAGATGCTCCCGAGGGGCGCAGGAGAGCTCGAGACCTTGCTCGCCAGTTTGAGCAGTGAAAAACAGAGGCTCGAGCAGCTTCGTCTTGTCTTGCAGAAAGAGAGTGAAGAGGCGGAAAGACGGAACAGGGAACTGGAAAGCGACCTGCAACGCCTGAGAAAAGAAGAACAAGATGTCATTCGAGAGACTCAGGACAGGGTAGCCCATGAGGCTGCCGAGTTGCACAGGGAAATCCGCCACTCCGTCTCCGAGCTGCGTAAGGAGAAGTCCCAGCGGAAAATAGAGCAAGCCAGGAGGGCGCTGGCCACCGTTCACCAGAGCCTACAGACTCAGGTTTGGGAGCCAAGCACGGGTCCGGAAACAGCGGAGCAGACCCTGGACGAAGGCATTGGGCCGGGTGATACGATTCGGCTGATAGAATCCAACCTGGAGGCCAGGGTTCTGTCAGTGGCGCAGAAAACGCAGCAGATTGAGGTTCAGGTGGGACAGACCAGAATCTGGCTGGGTCTCAACGGGGTAGAAAAGATAGCACAGGTGCCAGGCGCAGCAGACTCACGGGCCACCCTGGTCAAGAAAGATGTGGGAAAGCGTAAGGTCTCACTTGAGCTTGACCTCAGGGGCAAGCGTGCCGAGGAAGTAGAGTGGGCACTTGATAGCTACCTCAACAGTGCCAGTCTGGCCAACTTGAGCGAGGCACGCATCATTCACGGCTTTGGCACTGGCACGGTGCGCACCATAGTCAGGGACTTCGTCGCTTCTCACTCCCTGGTCAAGTCCTTTCGCCCCGGTGAACGGGGCGAAGGCGGCGACGGAGTGACCATTGTCAATCTCCAACGCGAGTGACCAAACACGAGTCTATCTACTCCAACTGGCCCTGGCTCTCAGGCAGAGCCACAGTTCCTTCCGTTGAGACCTGAGGAGGTCACAAGGGCTCATCGGTCCTCATTGCGCAACCGAGCTGTTACGATGCGAAAGCTTCAGCGCCCTTATCAGCAGGACTATGGTGCACGCCAGGGCCACAAACCCGAACGCCGCAGCCATCATGAAGACCCAGTTGGTACCGAACTGGTCCGCAACATACCCGAGTATGCTCGCGGAGAAAGAGCCAAATCCGAACGCGCAGAAGAAGTAGATGCCATACAGACGCCCACGCCAACCGGCCGGACTGTAGTCAGCGATGAGGGCGTTATACACGGGCTGTCCCATGAAGTGGAAAAAGGCGAAACCAGCAGCGCCAATCATCAGTATCAGTCCTTCGCTAGTCCCCACCACCAACAGTAGAGGGGCCGATGCCAGGGCCGAGACAAGAGCCATACCCTCACGGCGTCTGCGATCCGATAGGTAACCTCCAAGAAATTGCCCGGCGACTCCAAACACCAACGCCACGGTGACGAAGGAGCCCGCTATCAGGAGGCTGTCCCAGTTCAGCAGACTGACGTGGATTCGTTCACTCAAGTACAGCGGCAGAAAGGTAACCACGCCCCGGTAGATGAAGCCGTTCATGACTGTAGCGCAAAGGATAAGCAGCAACGGCAGGATAAATGGGCGCAGTGCTACCTTCCCCACATCCATCTTAGCTGCAGGCCGTTCAGTCGCGGGTACCTCGCCGCGAGCGAAACGGAAGAACATCACCGCCAGAAACATGGCGGGAATGGCAAATACCAAGTATGATGCGCGCCACCCCAGGACAGACGCAATAACGCCAGCAAGTATCGGGCCCAGGGCGAGTCCTATGCTGCCCCCCACTCCCAAATAAGCGAAGCCCAATCCTCGTCTAGTGGCAATTCTAGCTATGAAGGCGGATCCCACCGGATGAAAAATACCCAGAGCCAGTCCTAACACCAGCAGGCCCACTCCCAACATATAGATATCTGGCGAGAGGGCAATGCCCACAGAACCCACTGCCATGCCTGCACAGCAGAACATCAAGAGCTTTCTTGCGCTCGTGCGGTCAGCGAGGATGCCAACAGGTAACGCGGTAAGTCCAAACGCAAAACCGAGGACGTTGGCCAATACACCCAACACAAGCAGGCTGGCACCGAACTCCTGCGCGATAGCCACCAGCACGGTCCCGTAGGTCAATTCGAGGATGTGGACCAGCCCGTGACAGACGGATGTGTAGGCTATCGCCTGCTTTTCGAATCTCTCCATCCGCTCTGTCCGCAATCCCGGTTACGCTGCCCGTCACAATGTGTCAACAGGGGATCTCGAATTGGCCTTCCGGAACAGCGCAGTATAGCACAAGGTACTCGCGCAGCCCCACGATTAACCTGTGAACTCGGGCATCATTCCCTCAAGCCGCATTGCCCACAGCGGCCGAAGCTGGTATGCTCTATCCACGAG
>JADFUZ010000143.1 GCA_015222295.1 Chloroflexota bacterium
GGAACTCTACCGCTGAGTTACTCCCGCAGGTCACATCCAGCTTAGCAAGGAGATGGAGTGGCGTCAAATGATGTCAGGTCCGTTCGGGCAATCGAAAACGAGCGGATCACTTCCCAATAAAGTGAGGTTTTCTCTTTTCCAAGAACGCCGCCACCCCCTCCTCCAGGTCCTGAGTACTGAAACACTGCGACATACACTGGATCTCGAGGCTGTTGGCATTGTCCAGGGGTAGATCATAGCCATAGTTGATGGCATACTGGGCCATCTTGATGGCAAAAGACGGCAATCCAGCTAGCTTCTGTGCGAATTTCCTGGCCTCGTTCATGAGCTGTTCAGCGGGAAATATCCTGTTGACCAGTCCCATTTCGTAGGCACGTTGCGCTGGGATCTGTTCGCCACTAATAATGAATTCCTTCGCCCTGCCTATGCCAATAAGTCGAGCCAATCTCTGGGTGCCTCCCCACCCCGGGATAAGGCCCAGCAGGATCTCCGGTTGACCAAAACGCGCTGTCTCGGAAGCGAATCTGACATCACAGGCCATGGAGATCTCCACTCCGCCACCCAGAGCATAGCCATTGACAGCGGCAATTGTGGGCTTCCCCATCGTCTCCATGATCCTGAGAGCGCTGTGCCCCGCCTCCGTAAACTTCATGATTTCACTGGGCTTCTTATTCCTGAACTCGTTGATGTCTGCTCCAGCAACGAATGCCTTGTCGCCTGCGCCCGTGAGTATGATGACTTTGATCTTCTCGTTCTCCTTGCATGCCGCAATCGCGTTAGCAAGTTCAAGCGCTGTCTCCATGTTCATGGCATTCAGCACCTTCGGGCGATTGAAGGTAATCGTTGCTATGTTGTCCTCTAGCTCAAACAGGATATTGTTGAATTCCATAGTCGACCTCCCTTGTTACGGACTATTTCCGTGTATAGTCGTAAAATCCCTTGCCGGTCTTTCTCCCAAGGTGACCGGCGTCTACGTATTTCTTCAGCAGCGGACACGGCCGGGAGTTGGGATCCTTGAACCCCGAGCAAGGGAAAATCCGTCGTCTTCCCTTCGGGGCAGAGTCTAGCAGATGAGAAGCTACGAAATCAATCTGCTCTGTGAAGTCGGTCGTCTCGTCACGGCATCTACGTTGTCGGAACCACAGTCCACAGGTCGCAGGTGTACACGTAGCCTATCAGTTCGCTCTGTGTCTTCCTGCCGGAGGCCACCTCGAGGATCAGACTGAACAGCTCTTGCCCGACGCCTCTGATGTCCGTAATTGCTCTCTCCACATCTACCAGGTAGTCCAGGATGTCAGGGTATTTCCTGAAGTGGTCCCGTCTGGCGGTTAGCTTGATTACAGGTACGAACGGAAAGCCCATGGGGGCGGCACCTTCAGTGGAATAAGTAATGACATTGCACCCGGCCGCCGCCAGCCCGGTGAGCGATTGCAGGTCGTTTCCTGGTGTATCGACGTAGAACATGCCCTTCCCTTCAGGAATCTCCCCGTATCCGACGACATCAGTCAATGGGGTTGACCCGCCCTTGTGGATAGCGCCCAGAGCTTTCTCCTCAATGGAACTCAATCCGTCCGCGACGTTCTGGTGATCAGGATTTGCCCCAAGGATGTCGATACCCGAGGCCTTAAGCCTTGCCTCGCAGCCTCGAACAACCCTCAGCATCTTCTCTCTTACTTCAGCATTCACTGCCCTGGCTGCGATCACGTGCTCGGCCCCTATGACCTCGGTTGTCTCGCTGAAGCCGCCGCTACCGCCATTCTCGATCACAAAGTCCAGGGCCGTGCCCTGAGCGGCATTGGTTACGGGGCCTGACAGAGGCGTTGACCCACCGCATTCCACACCCTGCCGCAGTTTGCAAATGGGTACGGGCTGTCGTTTGATCCTGGAAGCGTCGCTGGCCATCTTGCGGGCAATGTTGATGCCCTTGGACACGGCAACCATCACGCCACCTTCCTGGTGAATCCTGCACACATCAACCGGCTTGCCGGATTGAGCGATGCCATTTGCTATCCGGTCGGGATCTGAGTCGGCGCAATCGGGAGCCACAACAAGCACAGCAGCCAGATTCGGGTTCTTGCCCAGACTGATGAGTGTGCGGTACACGACCTCTTCGTCAGGGGGAATAAGGCCGCAGCCCTGCCTGTGTGTGTAGGGAATGCAGTCACTTACACTGTTCGCAATCCAGGTGGCTGGATCGGAAGAGCAGGCCACGTTTGATATGATGCCAACATAGTTCCGTGTCCCTGCCTGGCCATTCTCCCGGGGATAACCCAAGAATTCCATTTTCCCTCCCATGTCTATTTGATTGCCTTTGCTCGCAGCCCGATCATGTTGTGTATGTGGACGTGCTGTCCTGGCTTGATGTCCCGAGTGGCCTCGCCGATGACTTCACCGTACTTCAGTATCCTGCTTCCCGAGCCTATCTGCCTAACGCTGAACTTATGCTGATATCCAATGGGCTCGACCAGTTTCACACGCACTACCTGCTCATCTACTCTCAAATCCAGCTCATCTCCCGATTGCAGGTCCACTAGCGCTACTCCGACATTGTCCTTCGCGTTCAATACTACTGCCTGTATGCTCATACGCGTCTCCTCCTGTTCATCACGCTTGCCGCGGGACAATTCCCCTGCTGGTTCCTCATCAATCGCCACTACTCGTCGGACTCATGGAAAGTCTCGGTCCCGCGACACGCCACTTCTATTTCACCCCATATCTCTCTATGGTTTCTTCGTTCAAATCGATGCCGAGCCCCGGCCCCTCAGGAACATGAACGAAGCCGTCCGAGTCAATTTCCATCTTTTGCTTCGTCACGTCCCATCTCAGTGGCGTTTCCTCCACGCAGTACTCCAGGATGAAAGCGGTCTTCCTTGAAGCAAGCCACTGGAGACCGGCTGCCAGGTTAACACCGGTAGTGTAGAAATGGTTGACTACCCTTAAGCCCCTATCCTCAGCGATGTCAGCAATCCTGGCTGCCTCCGTGAAGCCATTCCTGGCAATATCGATCTGCGCAATGTGAATGCCACCGTGCTCAATCAGTTCCTTCCATGCATACCTTCCCGCTTCTCCCTCCCCGGCAGCAATCGGTATATGCGAAGCGCTGGCCAAGGTCCTGTAGCCGTCCAGGTTATCCTGCTGAAGAGGCTCTTCGAGCCACAGAATCCTGTAGTCCTCAAACTGCCCCGCGCGGCGTATAGCGGTCATGGTATCCCAGCAACAACCGGCGTCTATTAGCACATCGTTCTCATCCCCAACACCGCGTCGAGCTCCTTCCACCAGATCCAGGTCTGTCTTTTCGCTCTCTCCCATAGGTGCCCAGCCGAACTTCACAGCGGTGAACCCTCTATTCACCCACTTCCTCCCGATCTCGCAGGTTTCGTTGCCATTCTTCCCGAACAGAATGCTGGCATAGGCCCGAATCCTCTTGTGGAACGCGCCGCCGAGCAATTGGTGTATGGGCTGATTGTAGTACTTTCCCGCTATGTCCCACAGGGCTATGTCAATGCCGCCTATAGTGTGAACAACTACGCCTCGGCGGCCATAGTAGAAGCTGGACTGATATAACTTCTCGTTTATCACCCCGATATCCAGCGGATTCATTCCGACAAGTATGCGGCCCAGGCCCGAAGCGATCGTATGACAGAATGGGGCTTCGATGACTGCCTTTGCGACCCGGGGACACGAATCTACCTCGCCAATCCCCACGATTCCCTCATCAGTGTGCACTTTGATAATTAGAGAGTTCTGGCCGGACGATGCCTTGTCAAGAACCTCGGACTCTGGCAGCCGAAGTTCAATCGCTTGCACTCCTGTGATCTTCATGGTTCGTTCCTCCCTCCTTTGGGTTTGCCCTCAACAGTGCCCAGATCCTCCTGGTGCCGAGCAGTACCTCAGAGCACTTTGTGTCTCGCGTAGGCATCCCGCAACATAGCCCCCTTGAGCAAGTCGTTGCGGACCAGGTCCTCCTTACCCACTTTTTCCAGAGCCAGAGGAATCACCTGCTCTTCGAGTTCCTTTGGGATGACTACGACGCCGTCGATGTCACCGAAGACAATATCCCCGGGCTTGACCAGGACGTCTCCACAACTGACGGGGCAGCCATGGTCGATAACCCGGCTTCTGCCCCCGGAGTCGACCAGTCTTCTTCCGGTAGCAAAGGTTGGGAATCCCATGGTGGTGATTCGAGAGACGTCTCTGGTGTAGCCATCAATGATGGCTCCCCTAGCACCGCGGGCTCGGGCGGCCGTCGAAAGCAGCTCACCCCAAATGCACGTGCGCGTCGACCGATTCGTACCGGCGACGATCACGTCATTGGGCTTCAGAGAATCAACCGCCTCAATCTCGCCTCGGTACGGGTCGTCACTCAGCTCAAACACGTCGACAGCGAGGACGGGGTAGGCTCTGCCTGCTACAATGGCTCCCTGGTATACTGGACATACGTCCGCCCTCATGGCTTGGTCACGAGCACCCAGTTGGTCCAGGATGTCTGAGATTGCTGAGGCCGTCAACTTTTCCTGCATTGCGTCGAACATTTCCTGTTCACTCTTGAAATCCATCGGTTTTCACACCTCCTTTGCGTGGTATCTCGACTCGCGGTCGTGTTTTCTCTACTTGCCGTTGTTGACAGTCAGCTTTTCCGTACTATGATAGCGCTTCACCTCCCTCTGTTGAAATCCTGGCAAATCACTCGACCTGCGGGTGGCGGGGACTATTCCCAGCCTTTGTCCTGGTCTTCCAGTGTCAATCTAGCTTCGGTCCCTGAAGCCACACTTCACATGGGTTTCCCGGCACTCAAGTGTAAGAACTGCGACCGGCAGCCGTCAATACCACTCAGTGTTCAACTCGACGAAAGATTTGCGGGAGATGCTGTGACCAAAGCAGTTTCTCGCCCAATGCAGGCTGGAGGAGGACATTCACTGGGTTTTCCAAGTGACACAACCATGACCCATATCCCAACCCGTGGACAGGAATGCCAGACGCGCGACTTCGATTTTGGTCTATGGTCGGGGTGAGAGGATTCGAACCTCCGACCTCATGGTCCCAAACCATGCGCGCTAGCCACTGCGCTACACCCCGACATTACCGGCTATAGCTCAAGCCGCCTGAGCCGTCACTCTGGCCTTGAGTTCGGCGTATTTCCTGTTTACCCTTGCCTGGATCTTGTCGATCTGCTTTTCTGATAGGTGGCGAAACCGGCCTTGCGGCTTCAGATAGTCCAGTACGGGCTTGAGTGTTGGACGATCAACATTCAATTTGTAACGCCCGTCTTCCACTTCGTAGAGCGGGAAGAAACCTGTTTCCACAGCAAGCCGGCCTATCTCGACGGTCAGTTGAGGAGGAAATCTCCAGCCTGTAGGGCAAGGGGATAGAACGTGTACGTAGCCCGGACCCTTCGCCTCGGCCGCTTTTCTGACCTTGTTCATGAGATCGAAAGGGTAGCTCGGGCAGGCAGTCGCTACATACGGTATCTCGTGCGCAGCTACGATGGCTGGCATGTCCTTCTTCCAGGTGGTCTGCCCGGGGACTACTTTTCCGGCAGGACTGGTGGTAGTCGCGGCGCCGTAAGGTGTCGCGCTCGATCTCTGAATTCCCGTGTTCATGTAAGCTTCGTTGTCCATGCAGATGTACACGATGTCATGACCTCTCTCCAGAACTCCCGATAGAGCAGCAACTCCAATATCGTTGGTTGCTCCATCTCCAGCAAGAGCAAGGAAATTAACGTGCTTCTCAGGTATCCTGCCTTTCTCCATCAGAATCCTGAAAGCTGACTCTATGCCAGATGCTACTGCGGAGGAGTTCTCAAACAGGGTCTGCATCCATGGCACCTCCCAGGCGGTCTCGGGGTACATGGAGCCAACACCGGACCAGCACCCGGCAGGCACGCAAACTATCGTGTCCTTGCCCAGGGCCTTCAAAGCCAGTCTAATGAGTAGAGCTGAGCCGCAGCCCTGACAGGCCCTGTGCCCGGAGGAAAGGAACTCATCTTTGGCTACAAGATTCTTACCAAATTTTATGACTTCACTTTCCATTTGTTACCCCCTTATACCTATGGTCTCAAGCACTTCGCTCGACCCCTTCTCTGCAATCTCTCTACCTCTGTCGATTATCTCTTCGAACTGCTCCACGGACGGGTTCCTGCCACACAACGCGCCCACAAGGCCGGCAAATTTGATGTCCCTTCTCCTGTCGAATAACGCTGACTTAACCTCAGAGATGATAGGGCCTCCGGGACCGCCAAGGGAAATGGAACGGTCGAACACAATGAGAGTCTCTGCGTCCTTGAGCGCCTCGTAAAGTTCCTGAAACGGGAAAGGCCTCCACAAATGCAGAGTCAGAAGCCCCACATCCTCTCCCCTATCCCTTTTTCTGTCTATTGCTACCTTTGCTGTCTCACTGAGAGCCCCTGTGCTCATAAGCAATGTCTTGGCCCCTTGCGACCTGTATCCCTCAATGGGTGAGTAGTAGCGCCCGAATATGTCCCCGAACTCTTTCCATGCCTGCAGTATTACTTCCTTTGATTCCCTGAGGGTTATGTCCTGGGCTTTCTTCACCTCAGCATAGGTATCGGGGCTCATTACAATCCCGTATGACATTGGCTTGTCGGTATCGTAGACATATGGGTGTTGGTACTTGGGCAGGAATCTATTCACTTCCTCTTGTTCTGGCAGAATGACGGGCTCGACCACGTGCGATAGAGTGAACCCATCCAGGTGAACCATTGCTGGAAGTAGGACCCTGGGGTCTTCACAAAAACGAAAGCATGACAACACGAAGTCAAATATCTCCTGGTTGTTGGCGGCGAATATCTGAATCCAGCCCGTGTCTCTGGCGCTCATGGCATCGGAGTGGTCGCCCCAGATATTCGTTGGTGGGCCCACAGCCCTATTCGCCACTGTCATGACCACAGGTAGCCTCATGCCGGCCACGAAGTAGAGGACTTCGTGCATAAGAAAGAACCCCTGAGAAGCAGTGGCGGTAAAGGTCCTGGCACCTGCTCCCGAGGCCCCCCAGCAGGCGCTCATGGCCGAGTGTTCTGACTCAACGGGTATGTAGGCCGCATTCAACTCGCCGTTAGCTACAAAATCCGCAAGACGCTCAATAATGTGCGACTGAGGCGTGATGGGATAAGCAGCAATGACATCCACATCGGCCATTCTGGCCGCTTCGGCAGCAGCGAACGAGCCTTCTAGAGGCACTCTCTTGCTCATTATGCTCCCTCCTCTCTCATCGTTATGGCCTTCTTGGCACATATGTTGGCGCAGATGCCACACCCCTTGCAGTGATAGAGATCAGGCTCATAGTACCCATCCTCAAGAATCTCCATCGCTCCGTCGGGGCAGTACAGCCAGCACAGGCCACATTTGTTGCACTTCTCCCTGTCCACGATGGGTCTTTCGGATCTCCAATCGCCGGTCTTGTATCGGGTGGCAGTACCGGCCTTCGGGAATATATTGCCGAATCGCACATCCTGCCAATTCGGTCTGAGTATTGATTCCGACTCTTTCTGTACCATTCTCTACTCCTTCATCACGGTTTCCCTGTAGGCCCTTTTCATGGCATCGATATTGGCTTCGGCACGCGGGCCAAATCGCCCCTTCAGTCGCTCGACCAGGGAGTCCATGCCCACGACCTCGGTGACTCTCTCCAGCGCACCCATCATAGCTGTGTTCGTGATGGGTAGTTTGATTGTCTCCCTGGCGATCTTGGAACCATCCACCGACGCCACCGCCCACTTGAAGCCATACTGAGCCTTCAGCTGCTCAGGGGACTTGCTTGAGTTGACTATTATCTTCCCGTGCTCTTTGAGTCCTGTTGTTACATCAATCTGGTCCAGCAGCTTGGGGTCAACCACTACCACTATGTCGGGCGTGTCAATATTCGTCCTGATCCTGATGAATTCGTCGCTTATCCTCAGAAAAGCGACCACCGGTGCTCCCCTCCTTTCAGGCCCAAAGCTGGGGAATGACTGGGCATATTTCCCCTCGTCTATGGCGGCGCTGGCAAACAGTTCCGCCGAAGTCACTGACCCCATACCCCCTCTCCCATGCCACCTCACCTCAAGCATTTCTCCCATAAGATGAGTCCTCCTTAAGTGTTCTTGACCAGGTGCAGAAA
>JADFUZ010000144.1 GCA_015222295.1 Chloroflexota bacterium
TACGAGAAGCGAGGGAAAGGCTTTGACAGCCGCATTCCAGGAGTCACGCTCTCCACCATCTCGGTGAGAAGCTCTTCCATGAGCTGCAATATGTCCTCCTCTACCACGAAGCTTTCTTCCAGATCAAGTTGAGTGAATTCCGGCTGGCGATCGGCTCTCAAGTCTTCGTCTCGAAAGCAGCGAGCTATCTGGAAGTACCTCTCGAATCCAGCTACCATGAGAAGCTGTTTCAGCTGTTGTGGGGACTGCGGCAGAGCATAGAATCTGCCAGGATTGAGACGGCTGGGCACAAGGTAATCCCTGGCTCCCTCTGGAGTACTCTTAATCAGAATAGGGGTCTCAATCTCGATGAAGTCCCTGGCATCAAGGAAATCACGGATGAACTTGATTAGCCTGTGGCGCAGGATCAGATTGTCCCTCATCCTCGCCCTTCTCAAATACAGGTAGCGGTTCTTCAGGCAAAGGGATTCCTCGACTTCCACGTCTTCATTGATGTAGAACGGCGGTGTAGCTGAAGGATTGAGGATGACAGCCTCCTTCGCTATGACCTCGACACTTCCAGTGCTCAGGTGTGGGTTTTCTGTTCCCCTGGGACGCGACGAAACCTCTCCAACAACCTGAACGACGTATTCGTTGCGCACATCACTCGCTACACCACATGCCTCTTGTGACGATTGAGGATTGAACACCACCTGGACTATTCCTTTGCTGTCCCTCAAGTCAATGAATGCCATGCCACCATGATCACGGCGACGGTCCACCCAGCCAGCTAATGTCACCTTCTGGCCAATGTGCCTCGTACCCAGTTCACCACAACTATGACTCTTAAGCAACGATCTGCTCCGCTCTGGTGTGCCTTGTGATTATAGACTATCGAGAAGCCCCACTCAATTGCGAGTAGCCCACTCCAGGCGCGAGAACCTTAGCTGGCCAATAGAAACGAACGCCCACAGACACTACACCAGGCAAACCCACGGCGGGTCACGGGTCTGCCTACTCCATGGTGGAAACGGCTATTCCTCCAGCAGTAACCCGGCAGCAATGTGAGCTGCCTTCTCGGGTGGGACGCGGCACTTCCTCGCCCCATCATCTTTGAGAAACTGCTGTCTCTCCTTCATATCCATGGTGTCATAGTCTCTGCCCATTATCTGGGGCCGAATGTCACCGCACATGGTACTGCCAAACTCCTTCTTGAACGCTTCACAGAAGCTCCAGACCCTATTCCTGAACCTGAACATCTCTTCGTTAGCTTCGGGAGTCCTCCAGGCAGGATCGTGAAGCTTGTCCCTTCCATAGGCCAGCCCCAAGGCCATAAGGCCTCCGATAACGGCCCCACAGGTTTCCTTTCTGCTCATAAGCCCGGGCATGAAAGTTGCTGCCTTGAGCACCTCTTTTCCCCCGCCCAAGCTGAACTCCTCATTCAGAGCAGCCAGTGTACCCTGAGCGCAATTGACAGAGAGCTCTTCATAGTCTCCTGCTTTCCTTGATACTCGTTCCAGGATCTCTTCCTTCGAGCCTTCAGGCACCATTCCTGCAAGCCTCCTTTTAAATACAAAACACTCGCGACTACCTTGACTCAGGCAACCCGGCAGGATAGTATAAAACAACATATTGCAATTGGAAAGAGAGGTTCACCAGAAGCTTGCCCTTTCCAGGCAGCGTCGAGATTTGGGAATAGTAATACAGGCCGCTGCATCTCGTAGCCAAGTAACCGTCAATGAATAGGTGTGTGCCTCCTTGTAACCGGCCACGCGAGCTATGGGTTGGCTCACGCTTTCCGCCCGTGACCCGGTTGCCACGTGCCCCCGACCGACCCAATCCAGGAACATCTCGTTAGCTCTGACCGTACCACCCATGTGCGCAAACCTACTGTTGGAGGAGGCAAGATAGAAGTGTCGGAACTCATTGCTTCCATGACTAACCTCGAAGAGAATGAAGTGCTGACAATCGTACGCCAGCGCGTCGAGCTCGGCGATGATCCCATGTCCCTGCTTGAGGAATGCCGCGCCGGAATGGCCGTCGTCGGTGATCTCTTCCAGAAGAGGGAATACTTCTTGGGCGAGCTAATGATGTGTGGCGAGATATTCAAGCAGGCGATGGCCATCATTGAGCCCAGATTGACCGGAAAGGCGCGAACCACGACAATAGGTCGAATGGTTCTGGGCACAGTTAAGGGGGACATCCACAACATAGGCAAGGATTTCGTCGCCGGTCTCTTGAGAATACATGGCTTTGAGGTATTCGACCTGGGCACAGACGTAGAGCCAGAGCTGTTCGCAGAGAAAGCTGCGGAGACTGGAGCACCTATCGTAGGCATGTCAGGCTTGATAACACCCTCTTTCGAGTGGATGAAAGAGACAGTGAAGGCTATTGAAAGGAGAAATCTGCGAGATAGGGTCAGAGTGATTATCGGCGGAGGCATTACTATCAAGCAGGTTCAAGACTACGTTGGTGCGGATGCTTTTACCAGGGATGCAGCCGAGGGAGTTGAGATATGCAAGAGATTCCTGGAAGAGGTGAAGAGGTGACAAGGGACACTATGACCACGAAACAGAGAGTCCAAGCGGCTATCAGTCTGCAAGTCCCCGACAGAGTTCCCGTCTTGCCCATGCAGACCTGGTACTTTGCCTGTCACCACAAGGGATTGGATGGATATGAGATGGTCAAAGAGCGGGAAAGAGCGGTGAAGGCTCACCTCGACGTCTATGATGAGCTTGGTGGTTTTGATGGGCAGGTAACGCCGGGAATCAGTTTCATATTCCCACGCAGGATATCTGGGATAATAGCGGAACCGCTATACAAAGTCCCCGGGGTTGACTTGCCGAGGGACTCAATCCTTCAACATGACGAGCGCGAAATCCTCCAGCCAGAGGATTATGACCTTATTGCTGATTTAGGATGGAATGCATTCGCAGAGAAATGCTACACCAAGTTTAACCCCAGACCTGCGTCGAAAATCCTGGAGTGGGGCGCGAGACAGACCACCACGTATGTCGAGGATATCGATGTATGGACTGAACATGGTGTAGAAGTCTACAAGGGAGGAGAGGTCTTTTCCCCGCTTATGTTTTTTTCCATGTTCAGGACGCTGGAGCAGTTCACCTTCGACCTGTACCGTCGACCGGATAGAGTCCAAGCTGCCATGGATGCCCTGGTTGATGACTTCATACAGGATGCAATCGAGGAAGTGAAGATTACCGACCGTACCTGGGTCATGCTGGTGCTTGAGCGTGGCGGGGGCTTCTACTACCCGCTCAAGATATTCGAGCGCTTCGAATGGCCGTACATGAAGAAGATGGCCGATGCGTGGGTTGAGGAGGGAATAACACCACTCCTGCACCTCGATCAGGACTGGACACTCAATCTTCCCTACTTTCGGGACCTGCCCAGGGGATGCATCTGCGAACTTGACAGCTGCACGGACATCTTCAAGGCAAAGGAAATATTGGGCGGGAAGCAGTGCATAATGGGTGACGTGCGAGCTTCGTTGCTAAGCCACGGCACGCCGCAGGAAGTGGAAGAATATTGCACGCAGCTCATTGATATCGTGGGGAAGGGTGGTGGATTCATCCTCAGCTCAGGCTGCTTTGTTCCAGTTGATGCCAAGTTCGAGAACGTAAAGGCTATGATCGATTGTGCCAAGACCCATGCGGCTCCGAGGTAGCCTGCGGAGCAAGAGTCCTGCTTCTCCTCAACTGAATGGCTCAGTTCCTCTTTGCACTCGTCTGTAACACAGCTCCTGCACAGCTACCGCAGGTGGCTGCGCATTTGCCCAATTCGCTCGTGACACGAAAGGAAATCCAATGATCATTACAGGATTTCCAGTCAAGTGCAGACACGGTTCATAGCAAGGCAGATATCATTAGCCTAGCTGCCAGGTCGACCAATAGCTACGTTATGGGAGAAGACTGCACCTGGCTGTCAAGA
>JADFUZ010000145.1 GCA_015222295.1 Chloroflexota bacterium
CTACTATGGAAGTGACTGCCAGGTTGCCGGTCGCGTTCAGACTGGCTCTGCCCATACCCAAACTGGTATCAATGCCCAGCATCGTTTGGTACAGCCCCCCCTCGTTTCGCTGCCAGACCCCGGTGACGCTCCCTGGAGTGATCAGTCAGCCAACATGGCAATTACCAAGTGGCGGATTCCATTATATTTGGCACGTTCTCGGCGGTCAATGCCTTGCACTTTCTTTTGCGTAATGGATGCAGACCCACAGTTCTTTGCGTCGAGAGAGTATTCGGACTGTCCGTGACAATTGCTGAGCCAGCCCGCCGCTGGATGAACGGCTGGCTCAGAAAACCGAGAAGGCACTCCACAATGCATGCGAAGTGCCAGGGAGTAAGGGTGTCGACCGCAAGGAAGCCGCCCCCGGATGGTGACGGGCGGCCAGGCGTCCGGGGCAGTCAACCCTCGCAGCCGGATACGGCGAGCACCCGTACCCATGCCATAGCGGACGCGGGGTGGGGAGAGCCGATCCCACCAGGGGTATTGACACGTATCACTCTGTCTATCTATAGTATAGTACCATTGGTTCTGTGCGAGGCGTTGGCGATTCGACTTGACCTATGTGTTGGCTACAGCCGGGTAAACAGAGAGTGTAGCACTGTGATATGGCGTGCTGTGTTGCTGAAGACAGCAGCAAAGGCATAAAGGAATTGGGGGTTCGAGATGTGAGCTAATTGAAGGCAATCGAAAAGGTGTATCAAAGATCCGGGAGGTGACAAATGCAAGAGAGAGAGCATCTGGCGACCAGGTTGGGCTTCATTCTGGTTGCCGCTGGCTGCGCCATCGGCTTGGGTAACATCTGGCGTTTTCCCTATATCACCGGCCAATACGGTGGTGCTGCCTTCGTCGTCGTCTACCTCGTGTTCCTGGTCATTCTGGGGTTTCCCATCATGGTGATGGAATTCTCCATGGGTCGGGCTGGCCAGTTGAACATAGCGGGGGCAAT
The DNA here is from genome assembly GCA_015222295.1 of Chloroflexota bacterium. Lineage (GTDB taxonomy): Bacteria > Chloroflexota > Dehalococcoidia > GIF9 > AB-539-J10 > JADFUZ01. The sequence continues at coordinate 986 of JADFUZ010000145.1, forward strand.
GCGAGCATTGGAGCCAAAGGGTAGCAAGTGGCATATTTTCGGCTATGCTGGCATCCTGGGCAACCTCATCTTGATGATGTTCTACACTACAGTCGCAGGGTGGGGCATCGCCTACTTGTATCATACTGCGGCTGGGCACTTTGGTGGCCTCAGTCCCGATCAGGTGGGCGCAGCCTTCGGAGCTTTTCTTGGCAACACGCCTGAGCTGATCGGCTGGATGGCTCTGGTCGTGGCTATAGGCTTCGGCGTTTGTGCCTCTGGACTGCAGAGAGGAGTAGAAAAGGCAGCCAAGGTCATGATGGCTGGCTTGTTTGGCTTATTGATAATCTTGATTGTCAGGGCCGTAACACTGCCAGGGGCTGGTGCTGGCATCAGTTTCTACCTGAAGCCAGATTTCGCCAACCTGAGTTGGGAAGCTGTCTATGCCGCTATGGGGCAGGCATTCTTCACTCTCAGCCTGGGTATTGGCAGCATGGCTATCTTTGGCAGCTATATTAGGAAGGAGCGCTCCCTCGCTGGGGAATCGGTAAACGTGATTCTCCTTGACACTCTGGTAGCTCTTATGGCTGGCATGATTATCTTCCCCGCGTGTGCTGCGTTCGGCGTAGAGCCCGGTGCAGGCCCGGGATTGATCTTTGTTACTCTGCCTAACATATTCAATGCCATGCTGGGAGGTCAGTTCTGGGGGTCACTCTTCTTCCTATTCCTTACCTTCGCAGCCCTGACCACAGTCATCGCTGTTTTCGAGAACCTGACAGCTTTTGCTATGGATGAATGGCACTGGAGCAGGAAAAAGACAACCCTGATTGGCGGCCTGATAGTCTTTGTTCTGTCTTTGCCCGTCCCGCTCGGCTTCGCTGCCTGGAGCGGGTTTCAACCACTCGGAGCGGGAACGTGCGTCCTGGACCTGGAGGACTTCATCTTGAGCAACAATCTGCTGCCTATCGGTTGTTTCATCTTCGCCCTCTTCTGCTCCTGGCGCTTTGGCTGGGGATGGGACAAGTTCACGAAAGAAGCCAATGCTGGTGTTGGCATGAAGTTCCCCGTATGGTTGAGGGGCTATGCGGGCTACGTCTTGCCCGCTATCATCCTGTTCATACTTGTAATGGGGTACATCCAGTTCTTTGCTTGATGTCCGCATACAGAGCTAAGCTGAGTGGAATAGCTGGGACAATCGGGCTCGGTCCTTGAGCCGAGCTGCCGCGGTCGCGCAGATTTCGTGCGCTGTTTGGCGCCGCACTCTGCGCGGCCGGTTGAAGGCCTGCATGGAGAGCTTGCCCGCTTATCCGGTGACCGCGTCATTCGACCCGTGTATTCGCTGGACGTAGACCGGGGGAGTGAACAACATGACCTCTATCGGCATCGACATGATAGAGACTGAGCGTATACAGTCAGCGGTCAGCCGCTGGGGTGAGCGTTTCTTGAACCGAATCTACACTGAGGCGGAGCTACGGATTTGCCAGGGTAGAGTCTCTTCGTTGGCTTCCCGATTTGCTGGCAAAGAAGCAGTAATGAAGGTCTTGGGCACTGGAACGAAAGGGGTAATGTGGCGGGAAATCGAGATCCTGGCGGATGCTCGCGGCAAGCCGGAGGTCGAGCTCCACGGCGGAGCCAAGGACAAGGCCAGGGAGTTGAACCTAAACCAATTCTCCATCAGCCTCTCCGACACCGAGCAGCATGCCATTGCCGTAGCCATAGGAACATAGCCTGCCAGAAGTCCGCCCTGCTATAATGGGCACCGATATGCTGGCCAAGGTCACTAGTTGTGCTGTCGTAGGACTGGAAGGCGCCCTGGTAGATGTCGAAGTCGACATATCACCCGGACTGCCCGCGTTCACGATTGTGGGCCTGCCTGACAAGGCAGTTCAGGAGGCCAGAGAGCGGGTAAGAGCAGCCATTAGGAACTCTGGATACTCGTTCCCCGCCAAGCGCATCACTGTCAACCTGGCCCCAGCAGACCTGAAGAAAGAAGGCCCCGCGTATGACTTACCTATGGCCGTGGGGATACTCGTCAGCTCAGGTCAATTGAACCCTGACCTTTCACATTGTGTCTTCCTGGGAGAGTTGGCTCTGGATGGCAAGCTTCGGCACACCCATGGCATTCTCCCCATGGTATCTCTAGCTCATACTGGGGGTTTGTCAACTCTCTTCGTTCCTTCAGACGATGCCGAGGAAGCCTCTCTCGTAGCTGGCGCACGAATATTCCCGGCGGAGTCACTAGCGCAACTGGTGACTCACCTTCAGGGCGAAGCAAGCATCACCCAATACGCTAGCGCCACAGACTGGCAAAGGAGAATTCAGCCCAGCTATGCCTTCAATCTCGCATACATCAAAGGCCAGGAGCACGCCAAGAGAGCCCTGGAGGTAGCCGCAGCAGGAAGGCACAGCATTCTCATGTGTGGACCCCCAGGGAGCGGCAAGACGATGCTCGCCCGGTCCTTGCCCTCAGTATTGCCTCGACTAACCATGGAAGAAGCCATAGAGGTGACCAAAATCTACAGCGTCAGCGGCCTGTTGCCGCATGACTCCCCAATCATCATCGAGCGCCCCTTCCGATCGCCACACTACACCATATCCAACGCTGGTCTGGTGGGAGGGGGACAGTGGCCACGACCTGGAGAGATAAGCCTGAGCCACTACGGCGTCCTTTTTCTCGACGAACTTCCAGAATTCGGACGCGCTACTCTCGAGTCATTGCGTCAGCCAATGGAAGACAGGACCGTTACCGTCAGCCGGGCTCGCAGCAGTGTCACTTTCCCAGCCAGTTTTATGCTCGCAGCAGCCATGAATCCCTGTCCGTGCGGCTACTACGGCGACCCGTTCAGGGAATGCAGATGCTCTTCTGGAGAGATCTCCCGCTACCACAAGAGAATAAGTGGCCCACTACTCGACCGCATCGACATATTCATCGATGTCCCTCACATTGACTATGAGAAGCTCACGGAAGACAAGCCTGTCGAGACTTCAGAGACAGTTAGCGAAAGGGTAAGGGCGGCACACAACATACAGCTGAAGCGCTTTCACGAACCAACGATGACTAGCAACTCTTGTATGACTCCCAGAGAAGTGAAAGAATTCTGCACGGCAGAGGCGGCAGCTCAAAGTCTACTTCATGCTGCTATGAGGCAACTGCATCTCACAGCTCGCGCCTTTCACCGCGTCCTCAAACTATCCCTCACCATCGCAGATTTGGACGGCAGCGATATTATCAGAACATACCACGTAGCCGAAGCTTTGCAGTACCGGCGTAGAGAACTAATCTAGCCGTCAAGCCGTCAGTAGCCAGAGAACCCCGCCAGCAAGTACCAGCATCGTGCCAATAACGAGAGAAATCCTGCCACCTATTCGCCAGGCATTCAGCCAGGACCGCTCGGGTTCGTGAGTCAGAAACTCCTTTACGTCCCTCTTCCTCATTACGGAGTCATAGTATCCCTTGCGTTCCCTCCTGTTCCAGACTATGAAAGCAACACCCAGAACAAGAAAGAAACCACCAAGTGCCATGATAGCCTGACAGCCACTAACTGACATGCTACCTCATCCCGCCTCAATAGCAGTCCCGAGTCTAGAGTGGCCTTACTTGATCTCTACAGTCGCTCCCGCAGCCTCCAGTTTCTCCTTGATGGTGGTCGTTTCCTCTTTGGAAACCCCCTCCCTCACTACCTGTGGAGCGGCTTCCACCAAGTCTTTGGCCTGTTTGAGTCCCAAATCGGTGACCTCACGCACTGCCTTGATGACCTCGATCTTTCTTTCCCCAACCGCTTGCAGAGAGACACTGAACTCTGTTTTCTCCTCTTCGGCCGCCGCTTCGACTGCCTGGCCAGGGGCCGTTGTCGGTGCCGCAGCCGCAACCGCCACAGGAGCAGCGCTGACCCCGAACTCATCCTCCAAAGCCTTCACCAGATCAGCCAGATCCATTACTGTCATCCCCCTTACAGCCGCAATGATCTCCTCCTTGGACATCACTCTTGTCTCTGCTCCAACCTCTTTCTTCGACGTCACTCCGGAATCCGCTTTGGTCTCTTTCTTCGCCTTCGGTCTCGCCGGCTTCTTCGCCTTTTCTACAACCTTGGCCTCTGCTTCAGATGACATATTTCCCTCCTTATCTATGCAGCAAGCGCCTGAATTCTACCCTGTAGGACGTTCTGCAACCCCCGCAAGGGAGAACTCAGCACATTATGTAATCTTACCATCGGAGACTGCAACTGGGCGACCAACTGGCTCAATAGCATCTCCCTTGACGGGAGATTAGCCAAGGCCATAACCTCTTGAGCACTCAGCACCCGCTCCCCTACCAGCCCTCCTTTGATAACCACAAACTCGCTGGACTTGATGTAGCGGTCAAGCGTACGTGCTGCTTGACCAGCATCATCATATCCGAAAACCAGTGCTGTAGGCCCATCGATAATATCCATCACCTGCGCCTTGCTAGCTCTCTCACCGGCGAGCCGCACCAGGGTATTCTTGACCACATGGCACTCGGCTCCACCGCCTCCCAAAGCCCCACGCAACTCAGCCATCCCCTTTGCGGAAAGACCCTGATAACTCGTAGCGATGACGATGGTGCTACGAGATAGGGTATCCGCCAGCCTGGCAACGATTTCCGTTTTCTTTTCCCTTAGCATGTCTCACCCATAAACAAAAACTCCCTGTGCCAGTAACACAGGGTCAATTCATACCTCGACAGGCGAACGCTTTAAACCTCACACAAGGGCAGCCCACCCTTCTGCCCCCTTGTCTACCAAGGGGCGGTACCTGTTGTCACTGGCACAACGCTATAGTATAACAGAAAACACTACGCGGCCAAAGCCAGCGCTGCCTTCAAGTCTAGCTTCAGTCCCACCCCCATCGTGCTGGACAATGATATGCTCCTGATATACTGTCCCTTGGCCCCACTAGGCTTTGCCTTGACGACTGCCTCAATCACCGCACTAAGATTTCCCATGAGCTTCTCATTGTCAAAGTTCAGCTTACCTATGGGCAAGTGGATAATGGCAGTCCTATCGAGCCGAAACTCAACCCTGCCCTGATGAGCCTCATTCACTGCCCGAGCCAAGTCCTGCGCCGACACCACGGTGCCTGACTTCGGATTGGGCATCAAGCCTCGCCTTCCCAGGACCTTTCCCAATTTAGCAACCTTAGGCATCATATCAGGCACAGCCAGAGCTACGTCAAATTCAAGCCAACCATCTTCGATTCTCTTGATGAGTTCATCCCCTCCAGCATAGTCAACCCCAGCCTCCTCAGCCATCCTCATGGCCTCACCCTGAGCAAACACAAGCACGCGTACCTTCTTCCCCAATCCGTAGGGCAACAGCGCTACGCCACGCACCTGCTGGTCAGCGCTGCGCGGGTTAACCCCCATTCTCAAATGAAGCTCGACAGTCTCATCAAATCGCGCGAAGGATGCGTTCTTCGCCAGTCCGATGGCTTCTTCCGGCGAGTAGAGCCTCGACTTATCGATGACCTTGGTCGTTTCCTGATACTTCTTTCCGCGTCTTCTCACTGGATTGCACCGCCGAACTCGCCTGAAGCCTTCCTAGACCCCGGCCTACTCAACCTCCACTCCCATGCTTCGGGACGTACCTTCAATGATCCTGACCGCCTTATCCACGTCAGTGGTATTCAGATCCTTCATCTTGCTTCGGGCAATCTCATAAATCTGGTCCTTGGACAGCTTTCCAACTTTCTCAGTCTTCGGATTACCGCTACCCTTCTCTATGCTCAGAGCGCGCCGCACCAAGTCAGACGCTGGTGGCATCTTGGTCACAAAGGTAAAGGAACGATCAACATAGACGGTTATCTCCGCAGGGACGATGAAACCATCCTGAGAAGCCGTGCGCTCGTTGTAATCCTTACAGAAAGCCATGATATTGACACCGTGTTGGCCTAAAGCCGGCCCTATGGGTGGAGCAGGCGTAGCTTTCCCAGCAGGAATCTGCAACTTGATGACCGCCTTAATCTTCTTCGCCATACTACAACACCCCGCGTGTCCTTGAGCAACTCATGCTATATCTTCTCCACTGTCAAGAAGTCCAATTCCACAGGTGTTTCCCTGCCAAAAAGCGACAGCGACACCGTAGCCTTCCCTTTGTCCGGATTGACTTCCTCTACCTTGCCAATGAAATCAATGAACGGTCCGCTACTAACACGAACACTATCCCCCTTTTTGAAAGCCACGCTTACCTCGGTGGGAGCCTCCTTCATTCGATTGAGAATAGTATCGGCCTCCTCTTCAGCCAGGGGCACGGGCTTGACACCAGTGCTGACGAATCCAGCAACTCCAGGCGTGTTACGGACTGTGTCCCAGCTATACTCATCCAACTTCATGCGAACCATTATATAGCCCGGAAACGCCTTCCTGCCCACGGTACGACGTTTGCCCCCTTTGACTTCAATTTCGTTGGTCGTCGGCACTATCACCTCAAATATCTTGTCGCCGGCATCCATATATTTGATACGATGTTTCAAGTTCCTCTGCGCCCGGTCCTCATGCCCAGAAGAGACGTACAGCAAATACCAGCGACCGTCAACCATCAACTAACCACCGACAAGCAAATAGCCAAGCAACTTCGTGAACCCATAGTCGATGATACCCAACACGGCTCCCACCACGACACAAATGACGAAGACTATCGTGCTCAGCCTTAAAGCTTCTTCTCTTGTCGGCCAGCGAGCCTTTCTTAGCTCCCCAATCGCCTCCCCAAAGAAAGTCAGCCTTGACCTTTTCTTGGTTGGCATCGCCAGGGGCTTGGCAACCCTAGCCTTCTTGGAACCGCCTGCCATACACTACTTCGCTTCTCGATGAAGGGTGTGAACGCCGCAGCGCGGGCAATACTTCCTCAGTTCCAATCTCTGCGGATCGCTCTTCTTGTTCTTCGTGCTCGTATATGTCCTGTCGCCACACTGAGTACAAGCCAGATGGATGATGGCAGACAGCCCTCCCTTTTTCTTGGCCACGCCTACTTGCCCACTTTGGTGACCACACCAGCCCCAACCGTCTTCCCGCCTTCTCTGATGGCAAAGCGCAAGCCTGCCTCCATAGCCACAGGATAAATGGTCTTGATGGTCATGTGCGCAAGGCTATCACCAGGCATAGCCATTTCGACACCTTCGGGAAGGGATATCTCGCCGGTAATATCGGCTGTTCTGATAAAGAACTGCGGCTTGTAGCCTGTAAAGAAAGGCGTATGTCTACCACCTTCCTCCTTCTTCAGTATGTATACTTCAGTCTCAGCCTCACTATGCGGCTTGACTGTGCCTGGAGCCGCCAGAACCTGCCCCCTGTCTATCTCCTCTCGGTCCACGCCTCGGAGCAACACCCCGACAGCATCGCCAGCCTCCACACTTACCAATGTCTTATGAAACATCTCAAGACTGACAGCCACTGTCTTTCTAGTCTCCTTCAGTCCCACTATTTCCACTTCATCCCCAGCCTTAAGCGTGCCTCGCTCCACCCTTCCCGTGGGGACTGTTCCCCGTCCCTTGATGCTAAATACATCCTCCACCGGCATCAAGAACGGCTTGTCCCTCTCCCTCTTTGGCATCGGGATGTATTCATCCATGGCATCCAGCAGCTTCCATACTCTGCCGCACCATTGACACTCCCTCTTGCCACAGCCGCACTCCAGAGCCTTAACGGCGCTCACCTGGACTACCGGCAGTTCATCTCCAGGAAAACCGTATTTCTTCAGCAGATCCCTGACCTCCACCTCTACCAACTCCAACAGCTCTGCATCCTCCATCAGATCCGTCTTGTTCAAAGCCACCAGCATACAAGGGACTTCCACCTGTCGAGCCAAGAGGATGTGTTCTCTGGTCTGTGGCATCGGCCCATCATCAGCAGCCACGACCAGAACGGCACCATCCATCTGAGCCGCCCCCGTTATCATGTTCTTGATATAGTCAGCGTGTCCGGGGCAATCAACATGGCAATAGTGGCGTTTCTCAGTTTCATACTCAAGATGAGTTATGGCAATAGTCAATCCTCGAGCCTTTTCTTCAGGAGCATTGTCAATGCTCTCAAAAGCACGGTACTCGCTATAACCAATTTCTGCCTTGGCCAAGACCATGGTCATTGCGGAAGTCAACGTAGTCTTGCCGTGGTCAACATGACCTATCGTCCCAACATTGACATGCTCTCTGGACCGCTCAAACGCTTTCTTTGCCATTTCCAGTCAACCTCCTTCTATCTAAAAGCCCACAACCAGATTCGAACTGGTGACCCCGTTCTTACCAAGAACGTGCTCTACCAACTGAGCTATGTGGGCTCGTGTCACCACTCATGGTGGAGGGGGTAGGATTCGAACCTACGTAGCCCAACGGGCGGCAATTTTACAGACTGCTCCGATTAACCACTCCGGCACCCCTCCCACCTTCACTTTAGCACACAATCCCACGGAAATCCAACATAGCCCGAGAGGGGATTCGAACCCACTAACCTACCGATTACAAGTCGGTTGCGCTACCATTGCGCCACTCGGGCAGATTTTCTGCTTCGTAGTATAGACTGGCGGCCTCGCAATGTCAACCGAAGGGACTCCTCATATTTCAAGCACGACACCCCCACCAATCAGTAGTGACTGCCGTTGCTACCCCACACACTCACCTGGCCACCGAGTTCGCAGTGACAAGGGAGCCATGCCAGCCGCTCAACGCTGGCTCCCGAGGCAGGACTCGAACCTGCAACCAGACGGTTAACAGCCGCCTGCTCTACCATTGAGCTACTCGGGAACACGGTTTTCCCGGACACTCCTCCACCAACAGCCACTGCCTTCATGACTCAACCACCCAGGAGGCCTTGCCGAATCCACTTTCCACAACGAACACCCAATCCGC
>JADFUZ010000146.1 GCA_015222295.1 Chloroflexota bacterium
ACCCAGTCGGAGGCAGGGCTGGCCTCCGGGCTAAGCCCATTCGTTTGCCGGTTCGGTGGCGAGTTCCCTGTGATAGGCAAAGTCGGCCGCAACGCCGCCGGTGTGGATGAAGAGGACCGTGTCGTTCTTGGTGATATCGCCTTTGTTGATCAGCGAGATAAGCCCAGCCATGGCCTTGCCAGTGTAGACGGGGTCGAAGAAGATAGCCTCGGTCTGGGCCACCAATCTGATGGCCTCAAGGCATTCCCTGGTTGCTATGCCGTAGCCCTGACCTATGTAGTCGTCGTAGACCGAAAGCTCAGTTGGGGCCACGGCAGTGCCCAGGCCCATGAGTTCAGCAGTATCCCTGATATGGGCGGCATCCCTGGTGATGACGTCGGCTCGGGGGTGGGAGATGCTGATGCCAATGGTGGTAAGGGCAAGCCCCAGGTGCTTGAAGCCAAGCACCAGGCCGGCGTAGGTACCACCAGAGCCGTTAGCCAGGATGACGTACTGCACGTCGATGTGCTGACCTTTCATCTGGTCGGCGATTTCCGTGGCGGCATTGACCCAACCCACGGTGCCAATCGGGATACTGCCGCCGACGGGGATGACCATGGGGGTATGGCCCTTGGCGCGCAGGTCATTGGCCAGTTCCTCCATTGTCTGTGGCATGATGGTGAACATGGCGTTTGGACCGGCAATGTCGATTATGTTGACTGAAGCCTTGAGGATATTGTGGAGAAGGAGGTTGCCCTGCATCTCAGGGTGGACGCCCTTCAGCAGGACAAGGTAGGGCTCCATGCCCAACTGGCGGGCGGCAGCGGCGGTTTGCAGGGCGAAGTTGGATTGGGAGCCGCCGGTGGTGATGATGGAGTCGACACCTTCCTGCTGTGCCTGTGCCAGGATGTATTCCAGCTTGCGGCATTTGTTGCCGCCCAGGGCCAGGCCGGAGAGGTCATCGCGCTTGATGAAGATGCGTGGGCCTCCAAGAGCAGCGGAGAGCCTGGGTAACTCGTGGAGTGGGGTCGGCCATTGCCCCAGGTTGACTCGCGGCAAGTTCGCTGTGGACATTTACGCCTCCTTGGCACAGAATGCTGCCTTGCTTCGTGACGCTTGTTTATCCCTGCCAGGTGTCGTCTTCTGGGCACAGCCAGCAAGGTCTGCCCAGACGCCGCTATCCGGGGCTTCGTAGAGCTTCGTTGTGGTCGGAAGCAGAACTCCCAGTTGCTGAGCTAGGTCCCATAGCGACGGTCTTGGCATGCGAGCATCTAGCGCTCTTGATTGTAGCACATGTTTCCTTCAGGTCAAGTGCATCACGATGCGGTCATGCGCAAGGGCTTCTGTGAATTCTCTCGTTGCCTTGAGAATCGGACCTGGCCTTCCACGTGCTGGCTTGCTGTGGGACACGACAAGGATTGCCACCAGGAGCTGTGTCTGGTACGATACGCCAACCCATGACCAGTCCATACGAAGAGATCATAAGCCTGCTGGAGACGAACAACGTTGCACACAGGGAGACCAGGCACGCGCCTGTTTATACTGTTGAGCAGGCAGCTAAGGCGACTGGTGTACGTCCAAGCCAGATAGCGAAATCTCTGCTGCTGAAGTGCGGAAGTGGTTTCATCCTTGCTGTCCTGCCAGGCGACAAGAGGCTCAGTTCCACGAAGCTGAAGAGCCTGCTGAAGACGGGCGAATTCCATTTTGCCAACGCGGAAGAGGTCAAAAGTCAGATGGGCTGCGAAATCGGAGCTTGCTATCCCTTCGGCAACCTCATTGGGTTGCCTGTTTATGCGGACAATTCCCTGTCCAAGAACGAAGTCATCTTTTGCAACCCGGGGTCTCACGACCGGACTCTGGAGCTGAAATGGCGGGACTTCTACACGCTGGTCAAACCCAAGATAGTCAATATCTCAGAGAAGTAGCTTGGGTTCGGGCGTCCCGGCAGCGGCGAAACCGGTGGGGATGGCGGGACAGCAGGGATACCAAGAAATAGCAACGGGCGACTCCTTGCTTTCTGCTGCCGTTGCCTATTGAGTTCGCTCCAAGCTTAAGTCCAGTCTGTTGCGTGCGTGTTGTGACTTCTGTGCTAGCAGTCGCGGTGACCCGGGCTGGATGTGCTTGGTGTGGCCGACAGCAACGGATTTCGCCCCCGCCTCAATGACAGTGCGTCCGCAGGTCCCTGGCGCTACTAGACAAATCCGGCGAAGGGACGGCGCACCACAGCGTTCTGGACCCAGTTGATGAGAGTGATGAAGTCGAACACAGGCAGCTTGATGGCGTTCTGGATGGCCCAGGCATAGGGGGGCATGTCGCTGCATTCTAGCAGTATGGCGCCGATGTCTGGGTTCTTGGTGACGAACTCCTTGGCCAGGCCGACCAGTTGCTGCTCGAGCTTGTAGCTGTCAAAGTGGCCAGTGCAGTCTATGATATTCCTGAACTCGGAGAGGTCCTGTGCACCCGCAATGACAACCTCCGACAGATTATCAACTCCACACTGGCTGAGAAGCTTGGGCGTTAGAGCGGGGGCAACGGCGCAGATGATGCCTACCTTCTGATTCGGTTTGAGTCCCCGCCTGATAACAGGTACCTGGAGAATGCTGGAGAGGAAGACCGGGATATCCAGCGCGGCAGCAGCATCCTTCTGGTAGTTGGCGAAGTAGCCGCAGGCGCCTATGAGGGCTCGAGCGCCTTGCCTTTCCAGCTCCTTTCCCTCTTCGACTATCATGTCGAGCAAGCCGGGATCGGCGCTGGTGATTTGCGGCCCGGTGCTTCCCTTCAGGACCTTGTAGGTTACCGGGAAATTGAACGTGCTGGCATTGGCCACATTGCCGGGCATGTAGGGATACCACAGGTCGAGGACAACTATTCCTATGGCGCTGCCGGCTATGGCCTGCCCCTGCAGCATTTGGGTTTGGACATTGACCTTCTCAGGTTCATTCATGAATCCGTATGCCATGTATTTACCTCCATTTGTCTAGTTCTCAGCTAGAGTCTAGCGCTTGATAGCGCGAAATGCAACAAGCCGTTCCTGTGCAACCATCAGACGAAACCAGCGAAGGGGCGGCGTACCGCAGCGCTCTGGACCCAGTTGATCAAGGTGATGAAATCAAACACAGGGAGCCTGACGGCGTTCTGGATGGCCCATGCATAGGGAGGCATATCGCTGCATTCCAGCAGTATGGCGCCGATGTCCGGGTTCCTGGTGACGAACTCTCTTGCCAGGCCAGCCAGTTGCTGCTCGACCTTGTAGTTGTCGAAATGGCCGACGCAGTCCAGGATGTTCCTGAACTCGGACAGGTCTTGCGCGCCGACAATCACGACATCGGACAGGTTATCGACGCCGTTCTGGCTGAGGACCTTTGGCGTCAGGGAAGAGGCACTCGCGCAGATAATGCCTACCTTCTCCTGGGGCTTGAGTCCCCGCTTGATTATGGGCACCTGCAATAGGCTGGAGAGGAACACCGGGATGTCGAGTGCGGCAGCGACGTCCTTCTGGTAGTTGCCGAAATAGCCGCAGGCGCCGATGAGCGCTCGAGCGCCCTGTCGTTGCAATTCCTTTCCTTCCTCAATGATCATGTCCTTGAGGGAAGGGTCGGCGCTCAGAATCTGTGGTATGGTTGTTCCTCTCAGGATTCTGTACGTTACCGGGAAGTTGAAAGTGCTGGCGTTGGCCACATTGCCCGGCATGTAGGGGTACCAGAGGTCGAGGACAACTATGCCTATGGCACTGCCGGCAATGGCCTGCCCCTGTAGCATTTGAGTTTGGACATTGAGTCTCTCAGGTTCATTCGTGAATCCGTATGCCATGCGTACACCTCCGTTTATCTAGTCACCCACCGAATAGTATAAAGGCGCCCTGTCTGGCGTGCAAGCTCACAATAGTACTAGTGGACGAATCCCAGCAATCCAGGTATGAACAGGGATAGCCCGGGCCAGTACGTGGTGATAATGACCAGGGGGAGCATGCCCACCCACATGAAGAACATCGCCGGCTTCATGTACTCCTCAGGGGGGCTGTTGCCGATGCGGCCCGCCAGGAACAGCATGGGGGCGGTGGGTGGGGTAACAGTTCCCAACCCCAGGTTGACGCCGACGATGGCGGCGAAATGAAGGGGGTGGACACCGGCCGCCACCGCGACGGGGTAGAGCACCGCTGCTGCCAGCAGAGTGCCGCTAAGGTCGTCCATCATCATCCCCATTGCCAGCAGTATCACGTTGAGCAAGAGAAGGGTCACGTAGATGTTGGGTGAAGCGGCCATGACGAACTCCGCCAGTTGTCTGGTTATCCCTTCCACCACCAGGATCTTGCTGGTTATGAGGATGAAGAAGGTCATGAACAGTATCACGCCGCTGATGACGGCGGCGCTGATAGCGCTGTTCCATATCGTCTTGAGCCCCACGGTCCGGTAGGCGAGGGCCACCAGGATGGTGTAAGCTACTCCAAGACAGGCGCCCTCTGTCGGAGTTACAATGCCGCCGTAGATGCCCCCCAGAACGATAACCGGCAGGAATAGCACCGGCAGGGCCTTGTAGGTAGCCACTGCGGTCAGCTTGACGCGTTGCTTTGGGCTGTATGTTTCGGTGCTGACCTTCAGGGGGATCTTTCGGACGGAATATGCATTCAGGATGGAGTAGTAGATGACCATGACAATCGCGGGCCCTACTGTGGCTGCCCAGCAGGCAGGTATAGAGTTGCCTGACACGATAGCGTAGAAAATCATTGGTACGCTGGGAGGAACGAGCTGTCCCAGGATGCCGGCGCAGGCGACCAGCGCCGTCGCGTGCCCTCTGGGGTAACCCTGATCCTGCATTCGGGGTATCATGATGGTGCCGATACAGGCTATGGCGGCTGAGTCGGTGCCGGAGATGGAGCCAAAGACTGCGGTGGTAGCAACGGTGATTGTCCCCAACCCGCTCTTGATTTGACCTACTACGGAGTTGACGAAGTTGATCAGCTTGGTCGCCAGGCCGCTGGCATCCATGACATTGCCCAGCAGGATGAAGAGGGGCCCGGCCAGCAACACGACCGACCGTATCTTGATGAAGACGGTTGGCACCAGGTAGGAGGGATCGGCGTTGAACCAGACGGTCATCAGGACGGCCAGCGCCCCGAATGCCAGCGCAATCGGCGTGCCCAGGACAATCAGGACAATGACCATGCCAAAGCCAACTA
>JADFUZ010000147.1 GCA_015222295.1 Chloroflexota bacterium
ACATTACGGTTGAAGGCGCTGACCACTTCTGGCGGGGATACGAGACTACTGTCGCCGCAAGAGCCGCCGCTTTCTTCGCTGGAGCCTTAGGAAACTGAAACTCAGGGCTTTGTGGCATAGCTTGGAGTCCCATTACCGCCAGCTACTGATGCACGGCAAACGGCGTGTCACGCTTTCTGAACTTGCTGCGGTTGCTGCTGCGATTGAATGGAGATGACCTCGGTGCCTGCCTCAAACAACTGCGCCCTGATTTCGTGCACCAGACCCCAGGATCGTGCCTCTTCGGGGTTCAGCGTCGTTCTCTCAAGCATGGCATCAGTCACATCCTCCACGCGCCTACCCGTGTTTGCCGCGATTACTTTCGCGATGTTCTCGATGTCAATCTTCAGGCCCTTCAGCCTCTCTTCAAGCTGTTTTTCTTCAAAACTCTGGTTGCCCTTGAATTGGGCGTTGACCCCGTGAAGCAGAAATCTCGCCTGAGGCACAGACAGCCTTCTCGAACCGGCGCAATACAAGACTATGCCGATCGAGTCCACGCTGCCAAAGTTGTGTGTAGTTATGCTGACAGGCAAGCCCTTCAGATAATTGTACGCGCTCAAGCCATGAATGACGGAGCCTCCAGGAGAGGAGATAAGGATGATGAAGTCTGTTATCCCCTGCTTCATCTTCTGGTCGACAGCATCTATTAGAGCATTGACAGCAACGTCAATCACGGGGGCAAAGAACCTGATCGCAACTGGTTTACTAGCCATCTTCGTGCAGCCTCCTTAAGATAGGACTCCCATCGATAGAAGCCTCATGATCTCAGCGGTCTGCCGTGATTATAGCAGGTGTTGCCAGCTTAATGGACCGGCCCCCCTCCCGTGTTATACTTGCTACCGGGAGCTAGCTATGGAAGACACAGCCAGTGCGAAGCAGAAGATAGAAGAACTACGGAGAGCAATCAACTACCACAACCATCGCTACTACGTGCTCGACAGTCCTGAAATCAGCGATGCCGAATATGACGGCAAGATGAGGAAACTAAGGCAGCTTGAAGCGGAGCACCCTGAGCTTATCACCCCGGACTCGCCAACACAGAGAATTGGCGCCCCGCCAGTGGAAGCATTTGGGGTTGTGGAGCACCCCGAGCCCCTGTTGAGTCTAGCCAACGCCTTTTCCTACGAAGACCTCGCGGCCTGGCACAGGAGAGTCGGCAATCTGCTGGGCGGGCGTCACTTCGACCTGGTCTGTGAGCCAAAGATCGACGGGCTGGCAGTGGCTTTGACCTATGTTGACGGCTTGCTTGTCACCGGAGCAACCAGAGGAGACGGCTACCGAGGTGAGAACATCACCCAGAATCTGAGGACTATAAGAAGCATCCCTCTCTCTGTTGCCAGGGATGCACCTTCCAGATTCGAAGTCCGAGGCGAGGTCTATCTTCCGAAGGCCGGATTCAAGAGACTCAATGAGGAGAGAGCCGCAGAGGGCCTGCCCCTCTTTGCCAATCCCAGAAACGCTGCTGCCGGCTCGGTGAGGCAGCTAGATTCCAGCGTCACAGCCAGGCGTCCTCTCGACATATTTGTCTACGGCCTGGGGTGGTCTGAAGGCAAAGCAGTGCCCGATAAGCACTGGGAGACCATGCAGTACCTGACATCACTCGGCTTCAAGATAAATCCCAACGTCGCTCTGTATCACACCGTCGAGGAAATAGAGAGCTGCTATCGGGACTGGTTAGACACCCGCGAAGCCTGGCCCTATGAGGCTGACGGCACGGTGATAAAGGTCAACTCCACAGCTTTGCAAAAGGAACTTGGCACTGCGGCTCGCGAGCCAAGATGGGCCATTGCGTACAAGTTTCCCGCCATCCAGGGCACCACGCGCCTCATTGATGTTGGCATTAATGTGGGAAGGACGGGAAGCCTCAACCCCTACGCCATCATGGAGCCGGTTCAAGTAGGCGGGGTAGTCATCAGTCAGGCGGCGTTGCACAACGAAGAGGACATCCATCGCAAGGACATCAGAATTGGCGACACCGTCATTATCCAGCGGGCTGGCGAAGTCATCCCTGAAATCCTGGGCCCGGTCAAGAGCCGCCGCACCGGCCAGGAGAGGGTGTTCCACATGCCTGGTCAATGCCCGGTGTGCGGCAGTGAGGTGATAAAGCTTGAAGGTGAAGCTATGCACAGGTGCACAAACGCCGCCTGCCCATCCCAAACGCTCGAGAGAATCAAGCACTTCGTTAGCCGCGGGGCCATGGACATTGACGGCGTAGGTGAGAGGTTATGTCAAGCTCTGTTTGAGGCTCACCTGATAAGCGATGCCGCTGACTTATACCGCCTCACCAAAGAGGGCCTTCTCCGTCTGGAGAGGATGGCGGACAAGAGCGCTGCCAATGTACTGAGTTCCATTGAGGCGAGCAGGAGCAGGTCTCTAGCCCGAGTTATCTTTGCCCTGGGCATTCTCCATGTCGGTGAGGAATATGCTGGACTGCTGGCGGAGAACTTTGACAGCATAGACGATCTGGCCAAGGCCACTCACGAAGACCTTTCGTCCATCCCATCGATAGGACCCCGGATAGCTGACAGCATCGTGGCTTTCTTCAGGCAGCAGGGAAACAAGGACATCATTGAGAAACTGCGGGCGGCCGGAGTGAAGCTGGAAAGGGAGAGGGCTGAGGGGGCCAAGGCTGAAGCCCTCCCTCTGGCTGGATTGGAATTCGTTCTAACCGGAAAGCTCGAGTCTTTTCCACACCAGGAAGCTGAAACAAGGATAAGGGCCCTGGGGGGCAAAGCGGCCTCGGATGTCACCAAGAAGACATCCTACGTGGTGGTTGGTAGGGACCCGGGGTCCAAGGTGGCAAAAGCTGAGAGACTGGGAATAGAAAGGCTCAGCATAGATGAGTTCCTGCACATGCTGGATGGAGGTCATCCTCCATCTTGAAGCTGATCTGCCAACAAGGGGCTCTTTCTCAACTGGAATAGACTGTGCCTATTCCAGAGCAATGCGGGGCTGTCTCAATCAGGAGTATGTATGGGACGTCTCACAGAGCAAAAAGTGTCACTTCCTTCGAATAACTGCTCCAACTGCTTGTACAAGATTCGCCGCCGTCAGCCCGCACCTTTCAAGCAGTTCATTCGGCTTGCCTGAGACAGCGTACGCGTCTTTGAGGTTGAGAAAGGACATGGGCACTGGCCTTTCTCTGGCTACCACCTGGGCGATACGGCTGCCCAATCCACCCTGAGCCAGGTGCTCTTCGGCCACAACAATGGCGCCCGTGTCCAGAGCTGCTTTGACCACA
>JADFUZ010000148.1 GCA_015222295.1 Chloroflexota bacterium
AGCGTGAAAGGCGCTTCGGGCGGGACAACCTCGATGGTACCGGCTGCCAGCAGCACCGTGTTGGCGATGACCAGGGCGCTCTTGGGATAGATAAGCATCTCCAAGGCCGACAGTTGCGGGTAAATGCCCATACCCACAGCAGTGGCCTGGGCCTGTTCGAGTTGGTCGGCGGCATCGATTTCCAGCTCGCTGATGGTGATGGTCTCTGCCGGTGGACCGCTCAACCGAAGCACTTCGGACCGGGCCCCATCCTCGCCCGTGGTCTGCGCGTCCAGTTTGCGAGTAAGCGACTTCGGGTTGTACTGGAAGATGATTACGCTGGCCAGCGGGTTGAGTGGGTCAATGCCGATGATGGCGCCTTTGGCTAGTTTGGGTGAACCGGGGAATGTGGTCATATGTCACACCTCTTCATGGTGTATTCTTGTTTATTCATTTTCTTGTTTGCGCCTCTCTCCTACATCACAACCGTTTTTGCTACCGTATCTATGGACCTTCTCCACAACCCCTTATGAGATAACTCGATGAAAATCGTCCAACCGCTGGTAGACTATGTCGAGTTATCCGTTGTAGGAAATAGCGACGCCTAAAATTTGGAAAGCCAGGCTCCATTGTTCGGACAGGGGTGTGCCATCTGTTGTTTGGAGGATCTCGCAGTTCTGTTTTTTGTGCTAAACACGTGAAAACATTTCCCCAATCTGTTCCTTGAGGGACACGAAGATCTCTGTTTATTCGGTTTACCACGGCTTGTACTGTATGGAACGACGTTCCAGTGCTCGCATAATGATTGATTCTTGCTGTGTAGCAGCCTAGAGAAATGTTAAAAGCCTCCTGGAAATCATTACAATGCTCTTGTTCACCTGCTGCGATTCTTGACGCACCTTCTTGAGTAATCCAAATCCGAACCGGGTAAGACCCTCCTATAAGTCCCCTACCTCCTGAGTAATGTCTGTGGCCCTCGTCAAATTGCCCGCCATGAGCATAGAATGAAGGAATAGTAGAAGGCAACGCAGCACTTGTAGGAACTACGTGGTTCCTTTCGAGACGAATTACCGGGGGTGTTACCTGGGATACATGCAACCTTGTCAAACCAAACATTTGTGTGTTGGTTCCAGGCTGTTGTAAGAAGTCCGTACGTGACATGCCAGTCGGCGTACAGGCACGTTGAATAGATGTCTTAGCTTCTCGAACAAAGTTGGACGCTTTATGGGAGGCCTGTTGCACTACATGTGTCAGCTCATGAGCCAACAATTTCTCTCCTTCTGAAGTTCCCGGCTCATATTGCCCTGCTCCGAACATAATATCCCGTCCCACGGTAAAAGCTCGCGCATCTACAGTCCGGGCTAACTCCGCAGCCCGCGCATCAGTATGAATTCGCACCTGGCTGAAGTCTTGACTGAAACGGGGTTCGAAGAAGTCGCGCACGGATGGGGGCAATGGCCGTCCACCGCCTTTCAAGGAACGAATCTGGGCTGCCAGGCTGGGACCTACCTGGGGAATTTGCTTGCCCGCCCGTTTTGTCTGAATGAGCTCTTCTTCCTCTTCTTCCTCTTCCGGCTCGACCTGTCTTTGGATTAGTGGCGTAATTTGAGCCGAGATTGGTTTCGTTTGAATCAGCCCTTCCTCATCTTCATACTCCAATTCGGGTTGACGTTGAACCTCCGGTTCCGGCATACGCATCACCTGCTCCGCCACCTGGTCGGCTTCCTGCTCGCACCGATCGTTCGGCTGGTTGATGGTCAGTTTGGCCTGAAGCGTTTCCTCCTTTTCTTCCTCTTCCGGTTCGACCTGGCGGTGCAGGCGCGGCCCCGGCATACGCATCACCCGACCCCCTATCCGATCTACTTCCTGCTCGTACCGATCATTCGGCTGGCCGATAGTGAATTTGGTCTGGAGCAAGGAAGGTTGTGACACCAACGGTTTCCTGCGGGAGTCGGCGCATTCATCTGTCGGGCCTGACCCGCCATCCCATTCCGCGTCGCGCTGCAGGAACCCGGGCCACACGGGTGTGAACGATGGCGTCGGTGTTGATGTGACTTTTACTTGGGTTTGCAATTTCGTGCTCATCGGTTCAATGCTTTATGCACCGCCTGCGCCTAAAGCATGAGCGGCTTGTCTCTTTTCTCAATTCAATTGCTTTTGTTTATCATGTCCATCCGTCCACACGATCATGGGAGTATCGCGCATTATCGTTCAAAACTGTATTGTAGGTGGTTCCAGCTATCAATGGAGCGTTTGTACCTGCATCATACGGGCCATGGCTACCAAGTTGCCGTGTCTCGGTGCCGACGGCTAATGCCGCACCGTTCCCTGCAAAATCAAGCGACCTTTGATAGTTCCAGTTCAGAGAACGAAGATGTCGCCAGGCACCTGTCACGGTATTGTGCGCGGAAATCCAGGTATCAAACCGGGCGCCAGTACGCTGAATGTTAATGTTGCGTATGCCATCTGAGGCATCCATGCCAGGCACAGAAGAACCACCAACCGTATCAGGCCCACCAGGAAGATCTTCATGTCCAATGGTTCTGGACACCTGGAATCTGCCGCCTACCGCCATTGGTACCAAACCGCTTAGTAATTGGTGTTCATTGTCAGCATACCAAACGGTTGTGGCTCCATTAACTTGGTCTCGAAATCTGGTCCGAATGGGTAAATACTTTTGCTCCACAAATCTCCCTCGACCATCAGTGTTTTCTCTTCGCCAATAGTATCGGTCCCAGTGCCCGACCAAATCTTGAAATATCCCAACATCCCATTCATTTAGTTCGGCCACCCTATCACCAGTGGCCACAATATTGGCATCGACAGTGAAGTTGGCATCGTGATATGTAAAGGTACCATCATCAATGGTAGCACGCGCGCCATCTGTCGGGCTGATATTCGTGAAGTCTGCGTCGAAGTTGACCTGTCTTTGCAGCATATTTGGGGCACCTGGCTCTCGTCTGGTCTGTTGCACCACGTGCGTCAACTCATGGGCCAGCAACCTCTTCCCTGCTGCTGTCCGTGGGGCATATTGCCCTGACCCAAACACGATATCCTGCCCCACAGTGTAAGCTTTCGCCCGCACATCTCTTGTTGTCTCGGCCGATTGAGCATCTGTGTGAATTCGCACCTGACTGAGGTCGTGACCGAAGCGCGGCTCAAAGAAGGCACGCATTGACTCGGGCAGAGGCTGTCCACCGCCTCTCAAATGGTGAATCTGGGCTTCCTGGCTGAGACCTGGCCGGGAGGTCTGGCCACCGGCCTGCTTTGTCTGGATGGGTTCTTCTTCCTCCTCCTCTTCCTCTTCCGGCTCGATCTGCCTTTGAACCAGGGGCGTGATTTGAACGGCCAGTGGTTTGGCCTGAAGTGTTTCCTCCTTTTCTTCCTCCTCTGGCTCAACCTGGCGCTGCAGGCCTGGGTCCGGCATGCGCATCAGCAGGTCGGCCACTCGATCCGCTTCCTGCTCATACCGGTCGTTCGGCTGACCGATGGTCAATTTGGCCTGAATCAAGGGCGGCTGTGACACCAACGGTCTCCCACGGGACCCGAGGAATTCGCCCGTCAGGCCTGGCGTGCTGCCAAAAGCGCTCTTGCGCTCCAAGAGCCCATACCGCAAGGGTGCGAACGATGGTGTGGGAGCAGATGCGGTTTTCGCCTTGCTCTGCGTTCGGGTGCTCATCAGTTCCATCCTCCATACAAAGCCTGCGCCACCTGGGCGCCGATCGCTTCCCCCCTGGAACCTGGCGCCACATCGAACGTTCCGCCATCCAGATGCGCAACATCGCCACTCTGGGTCATCAACGAGGGAGGCACTCCCTGCTCCGCAAACAGGCGGGCCAACTCCGCCTCCACAGCGGCCCCAATGCGATAGTGATCGCCGGAGTCAAAACCATGGAGTACCAGTTCCTCAATGTGAAGTTCGATATTTCTCATAGCTATCAGGTATTAGCTTTAAGATCACTCCTGACCTCTGCTTACTCCTCCCTGCTTCCTGCTTGCTGTTTGCTGCCTCCTTCCTGCTTACTCCTCACCTCATCCCCATCCCCGAATCTCTGCCTCTGTCAGCGATTTTTCCAGCTTGCCGTATTCCGTGCGAGCCGCACGCAACAAGTGAGGCATGTGCACGGGTTCGTCTGTATCTGCAGCCAGAAACGCGGCATGCAAGGCAATGTTGCGGATGTTGCCTCCTGCCACGTTGAGACGGGCCAGTTTGTCTGCGTCCAGCCCCTCGGTTGGCGTATCAGCCGGGAAGATACGCCGCCAGATCTCGGCCCGCTGGGCGGCGTTCGGGAAGGGAAACTGCACGACGAAGCGAATGCGCCTTAGAAAGGCCGTGTCCAGCGCGCTCTTCATGTTGGTGGTCAGGACGGCGAGGCCGCGGTAGGCCTCCATGCGCTGGAGCAGATAACTTATCTCGATGTTGGCATAGCGGTCGTGGCTGTCCTTGACCTCGCCGCGCTTGCCGAACAAGGCATCGGCCTCGTCGAAAAGCAGGATTGCCCCACCCTCCTCCGCTGCGTCGAATACTCGCCGCAGGTTCTTTTCCGTCTCGCCGATGTATTTACTCACTACCTGGCTTAGGTCGATATGATACAGATCCAACCTTAGCTCGTTGGCTAACACTTCCGCGGCCATGGTCTTGCCCGTGCCGCTGGCCCCTGCAAACAGCGCGCTGATGCCCAGGCCCCGTGAGCTCTTGGCCGCAAAGCCCCAGCTCTCATA
>JADFUZ010000149.1 GCA_015222295.1 Chloroflexota bacterium
TTGAAGGAGTCTTTCGCCTCGACGACAGCTCCCCTGTGAAGGCAGTCCTGCGAGACCGTGGACTCAACGATGAGGAATTCGTTGTTCTGAGCCGTGAGATTGAGAAAAGGGGGAGGGGTTTCAGTCGGGTCAACGGGCATTCAGTCCCTCTGCGTTTGCTTCAGGAGATCGGGAGAATGCTGATAGATATCCATGGGCAAAGCGACCATGTTTCCCTGAATGACGCCCAAGAACAACTGGCTTTTCTCGACCGATATGCGAAGGCAGAAGACCTGCGCTCTAGATTGGAAGCAAAGGTGGAAAGGCTCCACAAAATGGACAGGAATCTCAAGACCCTGGTAGAGAATGAGCGTGAGACAACACGTCACATCGATCTGTTGAGTTTTCAGATTGGCGAGATAAGAAAGGCCAAACTTCATGAAGGTGAAGAAGAGGAACTCCAAAGAGAAAGTGCGGTTCTATCGAATGCGGAAAAACTCAAGTCTCTGTCCCAGGCAGCTTATGAAGCGCTGTATGGACGTGATGCCTCTGTTGCGTCAGCCGTTGACAGGATGGGTGAAGCGGCGCGGCTGCTCAAGGAGTTGGTGCAGGTGGATGTTGCTCTGAGCGATGTCCTGAAAGAGGTCGAGGATGCGCTGTACAGAGTTGAGGATACGTCTCGAGCGTTGGCGTCCTATCAGGACCGACTGGACTATGACCGGGCACGTCAGGAACAGGTCGAACAACGTCTGGATCTGATCCGCAATTTGAAATACAAGTATGGTAGTACGGCCGCCGAGATAATTGAGTACGCTGAGAAAGCAGAGGAGGAGCTGAGTCAGGTCGGCCTCAGGAATGAGAAGAGGGCTCAACTCCAAGAGGAGTGTGCGACGCTCAGGAATGAGGTCGGCGTATTGAGCTTTGAACTCTCCGAGATTCGGCACCGTGTTGCTGAGGAGTTGGCCAAGCAGGTGGAGAGAGAGCTTTCGCATTTGAACATGCAGCAAGTTGGCTTTCAAATCCTGTTCTCCAATTTTGATGCGGGCGATGAACTTGTTCTCAGTGACGGGCGCAGTTGTGTCGTCACCAGGAGTGGGATAGACAGAGTGGAATTCTCAGTTTCCACTAACCCTGGTGAACCTTTGAAACCCCTGGCTAAGATCGCTTCCACTGGGGAGAAATCCCGCCTTATGCTGGCGATAAGGAGTGTCCTTTCAAAGGCAGACAGCACGCCGACGCTGATCTTCGATGAAATCGACATGGGTATTGGTGGCAGGGGGGCAGACGTGGTGGGAAGGAAACTGTCGAACTTGAGCAAGGATCATCAGGTCATATGCATCACACACTTGCCCCAAGTGGCGGCATATGCCGACGCTCACTTCAGTATTTGCAAGGATATTGTGCATAATCGTGCTATAGCGACCGTGACGTCGCTTTCCGGCAAGGCGCGACTTGAGGAGGTCTCTGCCATGTTGGGGAGCTTGAGCGAGCCGGCCCTGGAGAGCGCCCAAGAACTCCTGGAGAAAGCGGAGACTTGGAAGAGGAGCTAGTTCCCTGGCCGCAGAGCGCGTTGCTTCGTTGCACTCGCGAGTCTGAAATCGTTAGTCTTTCGCGCCCTGGCCGCCCCCGGGACGCGGCCAAGCCGGTGTTGGTTGACACTCGCTAGGCCCGCTGTCCTGGCGAAGAGCCAGGACTCGTAGGCAGCCTCACCAGAAATCGGGTTCCCTTGCCTGCTGTGCTACTCACCTCGATGCTGCCACCATGGGCCCATACTATCTCTCTGGCGATCGCCAACCCAAGTCCAGTACCAGTCCTGACCCCACTGGCTTGGTAGAAGCGTTCAAACACGTGGGATAGCTGTTCGTGAGGAATCCCGGGCCCGTTGTCAGCCACCGCAATTTCAACCCATTCACCAGAGACTTCACGGCTGCTGATGGTGACCTCTCCTCCCTCGGGGCTATGTTTCAGCGCGTTATCCAGCAGGTTGCTCAACACCTGCTCCAGCCGGTCGGTATCACCGATCACTGGCGTCGTGCCTTCAAGTTCTGTTCTCAGTATCACACGTTTCTCTCTGGCCGCCACGGAGAAGACCTCGTGGCAGAGTCCAATGAGTTCCTTAACGTCGACGGGTTGACGAGCCATCTGTATCTGGCCAGACTGCATTCGGGACAGCTCTAGAAGCTCATCCACCTGCCGTATTATCCTTCGGGACTCGTCTTCGATTATCTGCGCAGCTCTCAGTCTGGTATCCGTATCGTTCGCCGTGCCATCAAGTAAGGCTTGCGCGAATCCCCTGATGGAAGTGAGGGGGCTTCGTAGCTCGTGCGACACATCCGCCACGAAATCGCGCAAGCGTTGCTGAGACACTTTCACCTGTTGCGCCATTCGGTTGAAACTGAGGGCCAGCTTCTTAACCTCCTCGGGGCCAGATACCGGCACTTGCTGGTCATACTTGCCTTCAGCCATTTGACCAGCCGCCGCTGTCACCCGACGAATGGGCAAATACAAAGACCGAGCCAAGAAAATCGCTATCAGTACCGAGACCCCAAGGCCGATGAGCCCGGCCCAGAAGAAAGGGCGAATTACCCCGGCCCACAATATCAGAGCCCCTCTGCGAGGCACTGCCAGGATCAGGGCCGCGGGGCTGGTTGACACTTCGGACGTGAATAGCCCTGCCATAGAATAGGCGACGAAAACGAACGACTGGCCCTCGGGTGTTACGTGCGTTCCACGATATGGGTCTGACAAGTCCGGTGAGAGCCCCTCGGAAGGCAGTTGGAAGCTTTCCAGTTGCGCCGCTTTTGAGGGAGACGCTTGTCTAATGATCCCACCGTCACCATCAACCATCAGTATATGCACGCCGGTCCTCTGTGATTGCTCCTCCAGACTGATCCATACTTCGCTCAGCGATGCCCGACCTCGCGCCAGCGACCTGGCTTGCACGTAGATGGGAACGGTCATGTCATCCAGGCGCTGCATGGCAAATCTATCGCGGTAGCCCTGCAGCATCAGGGACACGGCCACAGCGACTATGCTCAAGCACAGGACAACGATCAGGAAATAGGACAGAATCAGGCGTGTGCGCAGGCTCATCTACGACATCCGAGTGGGCTCGGGGGAGCTTTCTCCTCTTAGGGGAGCATCACCTCTTCTGGCATCGCTGTCTCGTGTCTTCTGTACCAATTTGTACCCGGTGCCTCGGACCGTTTCTATTTGGGCCCCCGAACCGCCTATTTTCTCCCGCAAGTGGTTAACATGGACATCCACCGTGCGGGTCTCTCCGTAGTAGTCAAATCCCCAGACCAAATCCAGGAGCTTCTCACGAGTCAGCACGATCTCCACATTCTGCGCCAGGACCGCAAGCAGGGCGAATTCCTTGGTTCTCAGCTTCATGGGCTCTGCATCTATAGTTGCTTCATGCCGAGATAGGTCAATTCGGAGATTCCCCACTTCGAGGATGGTGCTGGGCTGGAGGCTAGCCTGATGTCGGCGCAGGATTGCCCTGACCCTGGCGACCAACTCCCTTGGATTGAAAGGCTTAGTCAAGTAGTCATCTGCTCCCATCTCAAGCCCAACTATCTTGTCGACATCATCCTTCCGTGCCGTAAGCATGAGTATCGGCACATCGCTTCTCACCCGTATTTGGCGGCATATGTCGAAGCCATCGATATCAGGCAGCATCAGATCAAGAACGATGAGATCAGGTTTAAGGTCGCGGAGTCTTGCCAGGGCATCGTGCCCATTAGTGACCCCCTCTACACGATAGGCCTCCCGCTCGAGATAGAGTTTGGCCAGTTCAATGATCTTTATCTCGTCGTCAACAATCAGGATCTTTGGCATAGTGTTTTCCCCTGCTAGCGCGGACTTCCCCTTTCGCTATTATACTCAAAAGCAGCAGGCATTCCTATGTAACCAAGGTGGCAGCTGCACCGGGTTGTTAGCAGGCTGCCACCTTTGGCATTGCTCCGTGTTTCGAATCAGGCTGCAGGCATTACGTCGGGTGTTGCGGGACCGAACCGTAATGGTCTTCCAAATCTCGTGCCCCATTCGTCCGACTCATCGTTGACCCCGTCACTTCTCTGATACGTACCGTGTCCCCAGAGAAGTGCTCGTCCACGACCGCGGGCAAGGAGCTCAATATCCACTCCGGCAATACCCACGACTACCCCTGACCCTTCCACATAGGCATGGCCATCAAATCCGGCGTACTGGATCCACCCATCGGGGAACTCCGTCTTGTTGCCTTGTCCGGTAACCCTGACAAGGGCGTCGCCACGCACGTCTTTGATCCACAGTATGCCGTTGCCTATCACGTCAACCATTCCTCTGCCGCCAAGGATCGCTATGCCGTCGCCCTCAGCGCTAAGAGTGCCTTTGCCGAACTTCGTGACCTCGTCGGTCGTTTCTTCACCAGGGACGGGTTCGTCGGCGCTGACTACAGCAGCGCTCCCTACGGAGAGCACCCCGAGACAGGCCACGAGAGCCAGCAACGTCATGGTTTTCTTCCACTTCTTGTTCATTGATCTTACCTCCTTTGTTCTTTCTCACCGAGCTTGGCTGTAGGCTTTGACTAGGGCCCTTCCAGTCATCCCCTCAGGCCAACGCCACAGTGTAATACCAGTATAGCGCCACCATTGTTATCGCCGTGTTGCCACAACGTAAAACTCTGGTAAAAACTCGGGCCGGGGTGGGCACGCCTCTGGCGAGGCCAAAAGGGATCTCGGCCAACTGCTCCAAGGCAGCAGAAGCATCTGTTTCCCTTCTGCTTGCGCCATTGACAGCCACTCAGCGGCGGGTCTAACATAGCTACTCAATCTGGCGGTAGGAATATGCAGCCATTCCCGGTAGACGGATAACTGAAACCTCGCTTCATAGCATGGCAGAGCGGCGGGACGGATAGTGGCAGGCGCACCAGACACCATGACATATATACGCGACTACTAAGGCTGCTGCACAAGGCGTACGGCCCTGGGAACCGCCGTAGAAGTGGATGACATGGGCTCTTGTGTTCTGTGGTCGTTGACCAGGGTGCCACAGGTACCAGAGCGCTCGCTGTTGACCATGGTGGAATCGTACGTGGTTACAGCCATGCTGATATCCACCAGCACAGTATCCGAAGTCAGGCTGGGTGTAGCATGACCCACTGGAGATATGGCAGAAAACGCTCCACGCACTCGGTGAGGCAAAGCAAGCTGCTGATACCATGGACAGCGACATTGTTACCATAGGCATCAGTAACCAGCGTGAGACCGCGATGCTGGTGCACAAGAACAGTGGAACAGAGTTGGGAGCTGAGTCACGTCGGAAGAGCAGGTAGGTAGGGACTGAACGTAAGAGGAGGAAAGGGCCATGTGAGCTACTGAATCAGCACACGGTTATCTTTGCAGGAGCTAGTCATAGTGTTACCAGTAGAGGAGACCAGTGTCTCGATAGGAGGGATAGAGCATGAAGATTACGAAGGTTCAGATATATGACGTCATCCCGGTCAATCGCAGCAAAGGGTGGCCAGCGAAACAGAATCCGGTCATTATCAGAGTTGTCACGGACGAGGGAATCTATGGGGCGGGGGAGATTTCCCTCACGTACGGAAGCGCAGCCAAAGCAGCAGTTGGGATACTCCGGGACTACGCGTCTGAATACCTGATCGGTGCTGACCCAGCTCGTATTGAATTCATGTGGGAAGGTCTGTATCGCCGAACGTTTTGGGGGCAGGGAGGCGGACCAGTCATCTACGGCGGAATAAGCGCAATTGATGAGGCCCTGTGGGACATTAAAGGCAAGATGCTCGGTGTCCCGGTGTATGAACTCATGGGGGGAAAGATGAGGGACAGAATCCATCTGTATGCCAATGGCTGGTATATCGATCGAACGCTCATTCAACCGGAGGAATACGCCGAAGCTGCTCTCAGGGTGATCGCCGACGGCTACGATGCTCTGAAATTCGATCCGCTCATGGTGACTCCCGAGGGTGAATGGCAATGGGTGCGTCGGACCATTGATAGCCCGAAGCGGTTTCGACTTGCGGTGGAGCGTGTTAGGGCTGTTCGAGAAGCAGTAGGGCCCGACGTCGATATTCTGATCGAAATGCACGGAAACCTGGGGGTTACCGACGCAATCCGGCTGGGAAAGGAATTCGAAGCCTTCAAGCCGCTCTTCTATGAAGAGCCTGTCGACCCCATGAACGTCGAGTGCATGAAAAAGGTCTCTGAGAACGTCAATATCCCGATCGCAAGCGGCGAACGCTTGTACACCAGATACGGCTTCAGGGAATTCATCGAGAAGCAAGCGCTCAACATCCTGCAACCGGATATCGGACTCACCGGCGGGCTAACTGAAGTCAAGAAGATCGCCAGTTATGCGGAGACGTACAATCTTCATGTCCAACCACACAACTGCGGAGGACCGGTTTCTGCGGCGGTTGGCCTACAGTTCGATGCCTGCACACCGAACTTCATCATTCAGGAATGGTTTCCTTACTGGGCGGATGACCGATATGAGATAGTGACAGAGGCGCCTGACCTGCAGGCTCAAGGCAGTTACTCTGAGATTCCAGCAAAACCAGGACTGGGTATAGAACTGAACGATGACTATCTTAGGAGACACACGTGTATTGAGATTCCATAGGAGGGGTTCGCAGACAAGAGGGACATGAGATGGCTTTGAACGGGTTTGCGCGCAATTTCAGACCCCTGGACATACTGACTGAGGAGCAGGTGGAGGCCATCCACAGGGGGAGTCTGGAGATCCTCTGGGTCACCGGGGTCAGGATGGAGCACGAGCGGGCCTTGAAGCTGTTGGAGCAAAATGGTTGCAAGGTTGACTACGGTGAACTCCGGGTGAGGATTCCGTCGGCTCTGGTTGAGGACTGCCTGCGGAGAACTCCCAGCAGCTTCCCCGCTCTCGCACGGGACGCCCAGAACAGTCTGATGCTGGGCGGCAACGTACTCTATTTCGCACCGGCGCCAGGCCGACAGACGGTGGATCTGGACACATGGGAGCCGCGCATAGCCACAAGGAAAGAGTACTATGACTCGGTAACCGTACTCGACGCGTTGTCCACCCTTCATTTCCTCACCACATATACGCCGTACTTTGGATTTGAGGGTGTCCCCCCGTGCATGGCAATGCTAGAGAGTCTAGCCGCCCGCATGAGGAACTCAAGCAAGTTCCTTGTTGCCGGCCATTCAAATGACTCCGAGATATTCGCCATACAAATGGCTCAGGCACTGGGGATAGAGATCATGGGGACGTGTACTGCGGCACCGCCCCTGACATTCTACCAGGACGCCATCGAATCGGCCTTCCGGGTTGTGCAGGCTGGACTGCCAGTTCGCGTGGTTGGCGCTCCAGTGATGGGTGGGTCTGCTCCAGCCACGCTTGCTGGAGGAATAGTAAGCAACAATGCCGAAGTCATGGCGGCGCTGGTGCTAGCACAGTTGATATGTCCTGGGACGAGAGTCCTTGTTCTGGACTTTGCCATGCCTATGAACATGAACACCGGCGCTCCCGCCTTCGGCGACATTGCCGTCTGTTTGCACATCGCGGCATTCAATCAAATCTTCCGGAGATACGGAGTACCCACATACAATGCGGACGGCTATCCTGGTTCCAAACGGCCGGACTACCAGTGCGGCTACGAGAAAGCCTTTCGTGCCTTGATCACAGGTCTATCCGGCGGTAGCTCGCGGCCACTCCACGGAGCTGTGTATGGCGAACTCAGCCACCACCCGGTGCAGGCAATACTGGATGACGACCTGGCGGGTATGGTGGGGCGCTTCATGGAGGGTATCACTGTGAACGATGAGACCCTGGCTATAGACCTGATAGAACAGGTCGGCCCTATCCCGGGCCATTTCCTGAACAGGGAGCATACCCGGAAATGGTGGAAACACGAGCAGTTCGTGCCCAGGTCCGCCGACAGGCTCACCTATCCCGAATGGATCAATACCGGGAAGAAGAGCTGTCTGGACTATGCCCGGCAGAGAATGGAAGAGATACTGGCAACGCACAAGCCAACCCCCTTGACTCCCGGCCAGGAGCAGGATGTGGAGAGGATCCTGGAAGAGGCGCGCAAGTACTACGAGAAGAGGGGCATGATCTCACAGGACGAGATGGCAGAATACAGGGATACCATGAAATCGCCCGGCTATCCGTATGAATAGCCGGTATTGGGCCACCAAGAAGGCGCTATCCCGGGCGAGGGAGCTTGGCCCCCAACAGTTATGGAAACTGCAGCTTTCGGAAGCCGTGCGGGGGGAGGCACGCAGGTGGGTCAACAGGGAAGAGAGCATCAGTGAGCCAGCGGCGAATCGACCGAAGCGCATTCTCGAAGAACTTGGGCCCGACCTTCATGTGCCGAGAAGACATTGTGAATAGCAGGGGCGCAAATGTGACAGTGCCGGCACGCCTCTCGGGGGTTCAAGCGAAGCGCGATTCGCCGTCAGACAGCAGAAGGGGACCACATTGGCGGGAAGAGCGGGTGAAGGGATTCAAGGAGGAGTTGGACTGGTACCGTGAGCTAGAGAATGAAGAGGGAATACGATGGCTGGCCAAGGAAGTGGAGAAAGTAGCAAGAGCACAGGAGAGGATAGACGAGGGGATAGACCTGGTCTCAGACGTAAGTGAATTCAACGAACCCGATTGGATAGTAGAGGGTGTAGTTGTCAGAAGAGGGCTAACACTACTCTACGGTGGTTCTGGAACAGGCAAAACCACCTTCTGCTTATACTTGGCTGATGCCGTGCAGAAGGGAAGTGCTCTGTTCGGGCTGAAGTGTAAGAAAGGTAATGTCGTATTCGTAGAACAGGATGAGTCTTCGGAGTTACTGAAGAGTCATAAAGATGTGGTGGGATTGCCGGAAAGACTGGAGGTTCCGAAGATAGACGT
Organism: Chloroflexota bacterium; assembly: GCA_015222295.1. Classification (GTDB taxonomy): domain Bacteria; phylum Chloroflexota; class Dehalococcoidia; order GIF9; family AB-539-J10; genus JADFUZ01. The sequence continues at coordinate 8,866 of JADFUZ010000149.1, forward strand.
GTTCTAGGGTGCAGACCAGCATAACTTCAACAAGGAGTTTGGAGATATGCTCCACTACTACATGCCAAACGTAGTGGTGGTTGATGCCTACACTTCCCTGGGGATACCTGACATCACCCGGCCTGAGTCTGCCTCTTGTGCTGGATGAGTTGAGGCGGCTAGCGGAGAAGCATGACTGTGCCATGCTCATGATTCACCACACAAACCAGAGTGGTGGGCAGATGGGTTCCAGCCTCCATGTGGCTAAGATGGATTCAATCATATCACTAACCAA